>JABFSD010000077.1 GCA_013140935.1 Acidobacteriota bacterium | reverse complement strand
AAGTCGGTCAGCAGTTTTCAGGCAACGGCGACTTTTTCGCGTTGGCTTATAACGCCGATCATCAGTTGAACACGATGGGCTTTGGCAAAGACGCGGCGCATCCGTGGAAGGCGCGCGGCAATGCGCCGGGGCCGAGCATCGTCGGCGCGGTGAAATACGATAAGAACCTGCCGCTCAGTCAGCGCATCCTCGTCGAAGATTTTTCGTTTCCGAAGGCCTATGTCGCCGGTGCCCGTTTCGCCTTTGACGCGGCTTCGGTGTTGGGGTTGGCGCTCGACACAGACAGCGGCGATGAACGGCAGGAACGCGCGCGGCGCGAACGTGTGGCGCTGCCTGATCCTTATCAGTTCAATGACAACTCGCTCAATCACACGATGCTCTATTTGATTATGGGGCACGACGATGCGCGCGGTTCGATGCGCTTGAAACGCGGCTTCCCTGACTTTCAGGAACGCCTCGAAATTGATTGGGACAACGCCGGACGCCAGCCCCTCTTCGATCTCATCAACGCTGAAATCCATCGTCACGCGCGTGCATTGGGCGCGAGCTTTCTGACCAATCCGCTGTGGCAATTCACGCGCGATAGAAATTTGATTACGGCGCATCCTTTGGGCGGATGTCCCATCGGCGAAGATTATCTGCACGGCGCGGTTGATCCTTATGGCCGCGTATTCGCAGGCGACGGCGCAGTGCATGACGGTTTATTCGTCGCCGACGGTTCGCTGATTCCTACGGCGTTGGGCGTCAATCCCTTCCTCACGATTTCAGCCTTGAGCGAACACATTGCCGACCGCATGGTGCGCAAGCTCAATGGCGAAGCCTATCCCGCGCCCGCGACGGCTGTGAGCATGGCGCGGCTTAATCCGCAGGAAGTCGTCACTTATAAAGAGGTCGAACTCGAACGTTTGTTCACGCGCACGGGCGCTACGCAACCAGCCGACAAAATGGTCAACAGCGGTACGGCGAGTTATGACGCAACGACGCGCACCATTCGCAACGATCACGTATGGAAAGGTTTCTTCCCGCGCGGACACATTCTCAATCAATTTTCGACGGCGTTTCATACGGGCTTCCGCAAACGCTTCAGCTTGAAAGACGGCAAGGTCACGGGCCTCACCAGTGATTCCGACGGGCGCATCAACGCCCTCAATCGCGTCGAAGAAATCACGCTCAACCAACGCGAAGGCACGTTGGAACCGGGCAAATATATTTTGTTGCGTTATACCGAGCCGCAATGGCGCGGCTTTTACGACATCTTCAAAAAGGTCAGCGACGACTTGCTGATCGGGCGCGTTTATCTGGGCGATTACCCCAACGGACATCGCCTGTTCACGTTTCCGATGACGCGCACTTACGGCCTGGACAACATTACCGTCGCCGACCATCGCACGCTGTATGCGCAATCAACCGCGCCGACCAAAGCGCAGTTGCACGGCGTATGGGAAATGCGCGCCGTCTCGAACGCCGCGCAAACCGGAGCGATTGCTTATCTGAAATTCGATCACAAACCCGACGATACGTTGCAGGCAAACTATCAATTTCTCGGTTTGCTCGAAGGCTTGGCCGAACCCGTCTTCGGGCAGGATCATTTTCGGCTGAACGATTTCACGCCTTTCCACGATGAGATAAAGCGGCTCGATGCCGACACAATGGTGGGCAAGTACCTGACCGCGACGCCGCCGGTGTTGGGGAACCTGTTCGGCGAGCAATCGTTGGGCTTGCTGCAAAACGAAAAGGCGGCAGATGGCTCGGCGCAATTCGGCTTCTATTACGTCTTGCGGCGCACTTCGTTGGCTGATACGCCGCCATCGGGTTTCCTACGTCCGCTGCTCGAAATCCGTTTGCCATCGGGCATCAGCTTGAGCTTCGACGAAGAGATGGATGGTCGCTATTTCCCCAGCCACAGCGTAGCGGCGGGACGCTTAGGCGATTTGACACTCGACGCCAAAGGCCCGAACGACGGCACGAGCGTAAGTTTTGCCGCGACCATTACGGCGCGCGACATCAACGAATTTTGCGCGAGTCCCGAACACGAAGCGTCAATCGGCGGCAAGCTGCATTTCGGCGATTGGCAGGGACGCGGCGCGCGCGTTTTTGAGATCAAAGCGAACAAGAGCTTTTTCAATTACCTGCGCGTCAATCCGGCGACGGGCGAAGCCGAGATGCTCTATCGGCTCTATTTTAACGACGACACCGGACGCGAACACCTGCTGTTCGGACGCAAGTATTTGCAAAAAGACGCAAGCGGCATTGCCGAAGTGATGCGCGATTTCACGACGCTTTATGCGCACCTGACTGACCAGACAACGGGCAAGGAGTTGGGTACGGCGCGGATGCACTTCCGCATGCTTGAGAACATTGATACCGCCGCCAGCTTCACGCGTTATCTCACTTCGTTCCGTGTGATCGGCACTGACAATGTGTTTATGCAGGCGCAAGCGCAACTGCGTTATCTCGCGCTGACCAATCAGTTCGTAACGCGCGAATACGATCTGTTCGGCAGCTTTCTGGCAAGCTGAAAAAGGATTTCTTTGAAATATGGGCGCATCGTTTAGAGTACCGCCTTTAGGCGGAATCGGAGGCTTTAGCCGACTTGCAAGTCGGCTAAAGCCTCCGATTCCGCCTAAAGGCGGTACTCTAAACGATGCGTCTGACTAATTTATTTCCGAGGCATGAACAACCTGGAAAGGCGGTTCTAAGAGGAGACAGCTATGAACGACGACTTAACCCGACTCTATCGCACCATCGGTTTTAATGGGCCGTTACCTTCCGATGCGACTCGCACGGCGGTGGCAGCCGCAACGGCAGTCCAGGCTAGTGACCCGGCGGAATTGCCGCCGCTCGATGCCGCCGGGCTCGATCAACTCGAAGCGATGTTAGACCGCCATCCGCGCAAAACCCTGACGCGCATGCGTGCTCTCGTGGACGCCGAATTGACCGAAGCGCAATTGCGCGTCGCGATTGCCCGTGCCCGTCAGGCGCTCGCCGCGCCGCGCGAAGCCGTCGCCGCGATCCAGGCCGACGCGGCGTTCTTTGCGGCAGCAGTTCCCGCCTTGCCACCCGATTTCATCTTTGACGGCATGGACCTCAATGAGCTTCCCATTAACCCTGCCGACCGCAAATTCGAGAATGACGATTTGGCCGGCATGTTCGGCTGGGTTTTCGGCGCAGGCCCTTTCGTACTCACTCAGCCCAGGCGGGAAACGTTTCGCTTTCACAACGAGCCGCGCTTCCCCTCGCGGTTCATTTATGAGTTAGCAGACCCGACACCCGCCGCCCCGCTCGAAATCGCGCTCTTCAGCGATTTTGGCGTAGGCCGCTATTACTCGAAATACATCGCCAAGCAATTGCGCACGCGGCGCTTTCCTTATGCCATTCATCTGGGCGACGTTTATTACGCAGGGCGGCGTTCGGAATTCGCTGAATACTTCGAAGCATTACTCGATCCGCTGTTGGCCGACACCAGCTTGTTCGCCTTGAACTCAAATCACGAGATGTATTCGGGCGGCGTTCCCTATTTCGATTACCTCAGCAAACGCGCTGTGTTGCAGCCCGTCCGACAAAAACAGGAAGGCAGCTATTTCTGTTTGCGCTCGCAACGCTTTCAAATCGTAGGCATTGACACGGCCTTTTTCGGACAAGGCCGTTACCGCGAACCGGCGTTGCTTGAATGGTTGCAAGAGGTGTTGCGCTTCGGACGCGAGACGGGCCGCGTGAATGTGCTGTTGAGCGCCGACCATCCTTATCGTTACGGCGAACGCGGGCTGACGAAACTGCTGAATCGAGACCTCAAGTCGCTGGTGCTGGATGAACGGCTGGCGGATTTGTGGTTCTGGGGCAATACGCACTATTGCGCGCTCTTCAATCATTCCGCCGAACTGCCCTTTGTCGGAAGCTGCATTGGACACGCGGGCTATCCTTACGACACGATAAAACCCGGTAAATCCGCACCGGCCCCGCTGCTGTTTCTCGAAACGCAGGCGCGTTTTCCGGCAGCGACGAACCTGCGACAGGATCGCGGCAACAATGGTTATTGCGTATTGCAACTCAACGCCGACGGCTCACTCGGGTTGAAATACTGGGACTGGATGAGCCATCCGCGTTTTGCCGCAAAGCTGACGCGCGCCACTGCCGGAGCGCCGCTGCAAGTCACGCCGGTTAATTTTTAACCCAAAACAAAGAAACCCTTTTGAATAAGAATCGTTTTAGCAGACATCGGCCTTACTAATCCCTACCACGTAGAGCGTTTGTTGGTGTCCGTCATGCTGGCGTACCTTTAGACGGTAAAAATGTCGTGCATCAAAACCGATGGCGGCAAGCAGAGAGTTCAAGCAGAGAGTTAAGGTCTCTCCATTCAACCTTCAACACCAGAGCGGTTTCATTTCTAAACACAAGCTATGCCTGACACCACACCCATCATCGAAGAAGACCTACGCCTCAAAGAATCGCGCGGACGGCGCGGCCATTGGAAGCGCTGGGGGCCTTATCTCAGCGAACGCGCGTGGGGCACGGTGCGCGAAGATTATTCGCCTGACGGTACGGCGTGGGCTTATTTACCGCACAAGCACGCGCGGTCGAAAGCCTTTCGCTGGAACGAAGAAGGACTGGGCGGCATTTGCGATCAGCGGCAGTTTATTTGCTTCGCGCTGGCGTTGTGGAACGGGCGCGATCCGATGTTGAAAGAGCGATTGTTCGGCGTGACCGGGCCGCAGGGCAATCACGGCGAAGACGTGAAGGAATATTATTTCTATCTCGACTCGACGCCTACGCACTCTTACATGAAGTTTTTGTATAAGTATCCGCAGGCCGAATTTCCTTACGCGCAACTCATCAACGAGAACCAGCGGCGCAGCAAGTACGAAGACGAATATGAATTGCTCGACACCGGAGTCTTTAACGAAGACCGCTATTTCGATGTGTTCGTCGAATATGCCAAAGCCTCGGTCGAAGACATTTTGATTCGCGTGACCATCGCCAATCGCGGGCCTGAAACGGCGCGGATTGATGTGTTGCCGACGGTGTGGTTTCGCAATACGTGGTCGTGGAATTTGCCGGCCTTCAAAAATAAGCCGCGTCCGGCGATGAAAGTTGATCTCAGTCCCGAAGGTACGCAGGCCGTCAAGCTAGATCACTTTTATCGCGGCCAACGTTGGCTGGTGTGCGAAGGCGAACCGGAATTGCTTTTCACTGAAAACGAAACGAATACGCAACGGCTGTATGGCTTGCCCGCCGCGACGCCTTACGTAAAAGACGGCATCAATAATTACGTAGTGGACGGCAAGCGCGAAGCAATCAATCCGAAGCAGACGGGTACGAAAGCGGCGGCGCGTTATTCGCTGAACATCGGCGCGGGTGAAACGGTCACGCTCAAGTTGCGGCTGACTGATCGCAATCCGGCGGAAGTCGGGTTCGGGCATTCGTATGATTACGTCTTTCAGCGTCGCCTGGCCGAAGCCGATGAGTTTTATGAAAAGCATGCGCCCGCGGGTGTGAATGAAGATATTCGCCGCATTCAGCGACAGGCCTTTGCGGGAATGCTGTGGTCAAAGCAGTTTTATCATTACGACGTGAGGCGTTGGTTGCGCGGCGATGCGGGACAGCCGTCGCCGCCCGCGCAGCGGCTGACCGGGCGCAACAGCAACTGGACGCATCTATACAACGAGAGCGTCATCTCGATGCCCGACAAGTGGGAATATCCGTGGTATGCCGCATGGGATTTGGCTTTTCATTGCATTCCGCTGGCGGTGATTGATCCTGACTTCGCAAAAGAACAACTCATCTTGATGCTGCGCGAATGGTACATGCACCCGAACGGACAGATTCCGGCGTATGAGTGGGCGTTCGGCGACGTGAATCCGCCGGTGCATGCGTGGGCGGCGTGGCGCGTTTATACGATTGAACGCCGCCGCACTGGCAAAGGCGACCGCGCTTTTCTCGAACGCATCTTTCACAAGTTGCTGATGAATTTCACCTGGTGGGTCAATCGCAAAGACACCGAAGGCAACAACGTATTCGAAGGCGGCTTTCTCGGTCTCGACAACATCGGCGTCTTTGATCGCAGCGCCAAACTGCCCACGGGTGGCTCGCTCGAACAGTCTGACGCGACCAGTTGGATGGGAATGTATTGCCTCAACCTGCTCGTCATCGCGCTCGAACTCGCCAAAGACAATCCGGCGTACGAAGACGTAGCGTCGAAATTCATGGAGCATTTCGTTTACATCTCGCGCGCGATGAACAAACACGGCGGCGGCGGATTGTGGAATGAAGAGGACGGGTTTTATTACGACACGTTGAACCTGCCCGACGGTACGCATTTTCCGATGCGCATTCGTTCGATGGTGAGTTTGATTCCGTTGTTTGCCGTCGAAACGCTCGAACCCGAATTGCTCGACCAGCACGAAGGCTTCAACGAACGCATGCAATGGTTCATCGAAAACATTCCTGAACTGGGGCAATACATCGAAGCGCAACAGCGGCGCGGCGGTGCGCGGCGCATCTTCTCGCTGGTCAACCCCGAACGGCTCAAGCGCGTGTTGCAAGTCTTGCTCGACGAAAACGAATTCCTCTCGCCTTACGGCATTCGCTCGCTGTCGAAATATCACGAACGCAATCCATATACGTTGAATGTTGACGGCGAAATCCATCGCGTAGATTACTGGCCCGGCGAATCGCGTTCGGGCTTGTTCGGCGGCAACTCGAACTGGCGCGGGCCGATTTGGTTTCCCGTCAACTATCTCATCATCGAATCGTTGCAGAAGTTTCATTATTACTTAGGGAATAGCTTTAAGGTTGAGTGCCCTACGGGTTCAGGCCGGATGATGAATCTGTGGGACGTGAGCATGGAATTGTCGCGGCGACTGACAGCGATGTTCGCGCAAGACGCGATGGGCAAGCGTCCGATCTACGGCGCGGTTGATAAGTTTCAGCACGATCCGCATTGGCGCGATTACGTTTTGTTTTACGAATACTTCCACGGCGACAATGGTGAAGGTATGGGCGCGAGCCATCAAACCGGCTGGACGGGGCTGGTCGCCAAGCTGATTCAACAGGTTTATGCCGAAGAGCGCACCAAGGCGACGGGCTTGCTTGATCCGAAAGCCTTACCGACCTTATGAGCCGCAGCCCGGTTGCTCATCGCGTTGCGGGGTGTAGCGCGGATTACTAATCCGCGCTACACCCCGTGATTACTGAATCACTACCATCACCTTATTCGTCGTCTTGCCCGCGACGGTCACGCTGACTTCGACTTCTTTGCGTCCGGCGAGCGAACTGGGCAGCGCGCCGCTGTTGATTTGATCGAGGCCGACGAATTGCGCTCCGGCGTCGCCTGCGCCGAGTGAACTGATCGCCACGCCGCCGACGTTGACTCGTACCGTCGTCAAATCGCCGTGCCCTC
>JABFSD010000977.1 GCA_013140935.1 Acidobacteriota bacterium | reverse complement strand
CAACAGCAGATATTCGTATTCGATTTTGTCATCCGCCGAGATTTCGATTTCATAAGCGCCGCTCACGGGCAACACGAAACGTTCGTTGTAAGTGGGCAAGCGCCCCGTCGAGTTGGTCAGCAAAGGCGTGCCTGACGGACTGAGCAAACGCAACCAGAACGGAGAGCCGCTGGTCGGTTTTCGCGTCACGGTGAAAGCCATGCGGTCACCGGCTTGCGCGGTGAAGCTGTAACGTTCGACATAACGCGGCAACGTATTGTTCTGGTCAGAGACGCGCACGTAGCCCGAACAATCGGCTTCATCCAACGTGCTGTTGGCGATTTGTCCGGGTGTGAGCGGTTGCGGCGTGCAGGAACCGGCGACGCCCGCTTGTTCGACGATGACGAGATGGCCGCCAATCAACAGAAAGCTGCGACGGCTTTGATTGGCCGGGTTGGGCGCAACGGTGAAACTCATCGTGCCGCTGCCCGTCGTGTTCGTGGCGCTGGCATTGGTGATCCAGCTTTCAGTGGCGCGCACCGTCCATGAACACGCGCTGCTGGTCACGACGTTGACCGTACCCGGGCCGCCTGCCGCCGCGAAACGCAACGGCTGGGCGTTCACGCCAAACGTGCATCCGGCGGGTACGCTCATCAGGTTGAGCGAATAGTTCATCACGGCGGGCGCGTTGTGTTCGGTGCGACGCGCGATCTCGACCAGGTATTCGCCGTCGCTCGTCAGCGTGACGAAATCGCCGCCTTGCGGCAGCCGCGTATGCGAAGGCTTTGAGGGAGAGTTGCCCGTGGCCTCGGTCAGCAATGCGCCGGTGGAATCGAAAAGACTCAGGTGCGGCAAATAGGGATCGGCGAAACGCGCCAAGAGATAGATGCGCTGTCCCGCCGCGCCAGTGAAACGATAGCGGTCGGCGACGAGCAAGCCAGCAGACGTGCTGCGCGGACGGCAATCGGCAGAAGAGAGATGACCGAATACGGTTTGTCCGGCGGTAAGCGAGGCGACGGTGCAAGTGCCGGGCGCTTCGCTCGTGCCGGCTTGCTCAATCAGATAAACCTGTCCGCCCGCGATGATCGCGCCCCAACGCGCCTGGTTGCCGGTGTTGGCGGCAACGGTGAAGGCAATCTGGCTCGCGCCGTTGCGTTCGCGCGCGCCTGCGACGGTGATCCAATCGTTCACGGCGTAAACTTCCCAACGACATCCCGCAGGCGCGAGTGCATTGAAACTGCCGGTCGCCGCCGCCGTGCCGAATTGCGTGGCATTGTCGCTCAACACTACGCCGCAACCCGCCGCGTTGAGTTGCAAATGTACGGTGTAAGGCAACGGCAGACGGTTCGCATTGCCGCTGATGACTTCGATGACGTAAGCGCCGTCTGCCGGAATCGTCATACTGGCCGTGCCGAACCAGTCGCGCGGTTGCGGCAAACCGACGGGTACGTCAGACGCGGCGGAACTCGCGCGCAACGTGGTGACGGGCAAAATTTGTACGCCGAGGTCGCCGCCCGAAATTGCCTTCACCTGCGCGTGTTCGCCCGCGCGCGCCGTGAAAACGTAACGATCCAGCGGTTGCGCAGTAGTACAGCACTGATTGGCAGCAGCGCGCACACAGTCGCCGTCCTTGATTTCGCCCGACAGAATTTGTCCCGGCGCAATCGGTATGGGCGCGCACGAACCGCCTTGCCCTGCTTGCGTCACGGCGAGGGTGCGTCCCGCCAGACGAATGAAACCGCGCCGCGTTTGCGTCGAAGTGTTCGCGGCGACGGTGAAGCGTATCTCGCCGCTTCCCTGCCCGCTGCCGTTCGTCACGGTAATCCACGGCTCTTGGGCATAAGCCGTCCAGCGGCAATCGCCTTGCGTAGTGACGTTGGCCGTGCCCGCGCCGCTCGTGCCTGCCAGTTGCGCATCTTCCGATTCGAGCAAAAAGCCGCACCCGCCCGCCGTCACGTCCAGCACGAATTCGTAATCGCCCGGCGTCATCGCATATTCCAGCGTGTAAGTGCCCGTCTGCGGCAATGTCAGTTTCGAAGGCACGTACTCGGTATGCGGTACGCCGACGATGCGTCCCTGCGGATCGAAAAGCGTGAAGCGTCCCAGCGGGCCGAAGCTATTGGCGTTGGGATAACGTTGCCACAGCGCCAACTGTTCGCCCGCCGTCGCCGCAAACGTGAATTGATGCGTAGCCGGATTGTCTTGCTCCCACCGTTGCGAGGCGTATTCCAAAGGCAGACGCAACGAGACGCGGCAATCGGATTCTCTGAGCGTGCCGCGCACGGTTTGCCCAGCCGTGATGGCACGCGGCACGCACGCGCCGTTTACGCCCAGTTGCCCCAACACGAGTTGTTGCAAAGCGCGCGGGCCGAATTCGACGTAGCGATAACTCGGCGTGTCGTTGGCGGCCCAGCGGAAGGCAACCGTGCCGTTGCCCGTGCCCGTCGTCGCCGTCGTGAACGTCAACCAGGGCGGCACGTAACTGGGCAAGCGCGTCACGTCCCACGCGCAACCGTTGGGCGCGATGACTTGCAGCAGGCCGCTGCCACCCGCCGCCGCCACCGGCTGATTTTGCGCCGGTTCGATTTGGCGCAGGTTCACCGCGCACGCCGCCGGAGCCACAAGTTTCACCGTGTAATTGAACGTCGCCCGCGCCTCAGTCGAAGCGATCTCAACGCCGTAAGTTTGATTGTCAGGCAGCACCAGAAAATTCTCAGGCGTAATGGCTGCCGGGATGCGCGCTTGCCCGTAACCGTTCTGCCCCAACACGCGGCGTTGTGCGTCATATAACGTCAACGTCGCGGGAAGCGCCGAGGTGAGTTCGATAGCGAACTGTCGATGGGCCGGTGAGGTGAAAGTGAAACGATCGGCGCGCGTCGTTTCAGGTTGCGCCGCAAACCACGACGGACAATCGCCGCTTTCGATCACGCCGGTGCGCGGCTGTCCCAACGTGAGCGGCACGGGTTCGCAGGTTTCCGCCCCAGATGATTGCCCGATGACGACGCGATGTTCGAGCAGTTGAATCCAGCCGGTGCGCGCACCGCCGATCAGGTCAAAGGGCTGCACGCGATATTTGATCACCCCGCTGCCGCTGCCGCTGCCGCTGCCGCCTTCGGTAATCGCCAGCCAACTCATGTCGGCAGTATTCGATCCGCTCGACGCCGCCCACACGCAACCGGGCTGGGTGCTGACGTTGATCGTGCCCGTACCGCCCGCCGTCGTGAAGCGCCGCTCGACCGGCGTCAGCGCGAAATCGCATGTGCCGCTCGCCACGTCGAGGCTGACGGTATAAGGCGTGACGCTCTCGCGCGAGCCGCCTTGCACTTGCAGGTAATAAGTGTCGGCGGGCAACGCCATCCACAGGCCGGTCGAGAAATAGGTAGAGGTCGTCATCGGACGCCACGACGAATCGAACACCATCGTCGAGAATTGCGCATTGGGCGTGTTGCTCGTGACGTTGAGGCGTATGCGGTCGTTGAGCCGCGTCGTGAATTGATAGAAATCAGCCGCGTATTGATTGTTGCGCGCGCGGCAATCGCTGGCCGCCAGCGTGCCGTTGCGCGAACTGTTGGGCGCGAGCGTTTCGATCACGCATTGGCCGTTGGCACCGGCTTGTTCGACTTCGATGAGACGTCCGCCTACGACCAACGAACCGACGCGCGTGATCGCTTCCGCATTCGCTTCGACCGCGAACGTGCCCGTTACGCCACCCGTCGCCGTTGCGCTGCTGGCGGGCGTGAGCGGGCGCAACCACGCCACATTGGCGCGCGGCTTCCACTGGCATCCGCTCGCCGTTGCCACGCGATAAGTTCCGTTGCCGCCGCCGCCGTCAAAACGTTGCAGGTCGTTGCTCGTCGTATAAAGGCAACCCGGCGTCAGCCGTTCGAGCATGATTTGATAGTCGCGCAACACGCCGCTGATGTAACCCGCGTTATCGGTCGGCGGCGACACGGTCACGCGATAGGTTCCGGTTTGCGGCAAGAGGTAATGGCTTTCCAGTGCGCGCGCGGCCAGCGTGTCGGTCAAAAGCTGTCCGTCCGGCGCATATAGTTTCACCGTCGGCCTGAGCAGCACGTAATGCGGTATGGAAGGCGACGAAGTGAAAGGAAACTGGCGCGGCGCGTGCAACGCAACCTGTTCGCCCGCGTTGCCCTGAAACGTATAAACGTCGCCGTATTCCCGATTTGTGTAATAGCCGCCTTCCGGCGGTTTGCCGACCGCGCAATCGCCGGCGAGGATTTGTCCGCTCACGAATTGATCGAAAGGCAACACCGCCGGACGACAACTGCCGTTCTGTCCGGCTTGTTCGAGCGTGAGCGTTTGGCGGCCTATGCGCAGCGTGACAAGCACGGCAGAGGTCGAAGGATTGGGCCTGAAACTGAATTCGACGACGCCGCGTCCTGTGCCGCTGCGGCTCGCATCAATCAGGAACTGCGATGCGCCGGTCGCATATTCCACCTCCCACCCACAGCCCGCCGCCGTCTCGATGAACAGCCTGCCGCCGCCGCCCGCCGCATCGAATTTCGTCGCGCTCACGCTCGCCATCACGGCGCATTCCGTAGCGTTCAGATAAACCGTCAACTGATAACTGTCGGAAGAAGTCAATGGCCCGCCCGCCAGTTCAAACTGATAAGTGCCCGTCTTGGGCAACACGATGCCGGGCGCGGACAGCGAGACTTCGGTTTGTCCCGCCGTCACCAACACGCCTTGCGGATCGAGCAAACTGTAACCGGCGGGCGCTACGAAATAAGGCAAGGCGATTCCCGAACGATCTATCGGTCGCGCCGTAAACGTGAACACCTGCCCCTGTTCGCCATAAAAAGAAAACCGCTGGCTCGTCCCCGCCAGCAAAGGCTTGACGCCCGGATAGCTGTTCAACACCGACGGACAACCCGCATAACTCAACTGTCGCGTCACCGGTTCGCCCGGCGTGAGCGGAGCCACTGCGCAAGAAATGTTTTTCCCCAATTGCGCGATGCTGAACTGCTGGCCGCTGACAGTGCTGATAAAGCTGCGCGTATTCGTCAATTCGGGATTCGCCGGTATGGGAATCGCCAGCGTCGTGGGGCCTATGCCTTGTGTGCCGGAAGCGGGCGTAGTGGTTACGGCTGACGGTGGCTGTTGATATTGCCACGGGCAGTGACGCGGCGTTTGAATGCTGACGCGCGCCGTTGCGGCTGCGCTCTCGATCACCTGTCGTTCAGGCGTAACGCGCAACGTGCAATCTGCCGGAGCCAGCGTGAAAGCCAAGCTATAGTCCAACGACATTGTCGGCGGCAATTCACCGCCGCTCACCAGCAAGGTGTATTTGCCGTCTTCCGGCAAAACGAGTCCGCCGATCTGTCGCGCGGAAAACGCCAACGACGAGCCGCGCGCATTGCGCAAGCTCAGTCCTTCGCTGTTGCCGCAATTGCAACTTTGCGCGCGCGCGATCAGCAGTTCCGCCGACACGCGCTGCCCGGTCAGGCCGTCGAATTCATACACGTCTTGCGGATAAGTTTGCGGCGTCGCCTGAAAACAATCGCCCGCCGTCAACGTACCGGTGACGCGCTGATTGCCTGCGGTGAGGCGGCGCACTTCGCAATCGCCGCCGACTCCGGCCTGCCTGATTTCTATGCTTTGAGTACCGATGAACAGTTTCGCCGTGCGCGGCGTCGCCGTCGTATTTTCCGCCACGGTGAAATTGACGAGTTGGCTGCCGCGTCCATTCAAATTGGGAAACGTCACCCACGGCACATTCGCCGCTAACTGCCACGCGCAATTGCCGGCCGTACTCACCATCAAACGTCCCGCGCCGCCGCTCGACGCGAAGTGGCTATCCAACCCCGTCACCGCGAAGTTGTCGCAACCGGGCGAAAGCAGTTGCACCGCGACGCGATAATCCAACGGCTGCACCGCGACGGCGGAATAGAGTTGCACGACGTAAGTGTCGTCTTTGGGCAACACATAAAAGCTGTTATTCGGCGGCGCAGAGAGATTGACCAGACTGCCGTCAGCGGCTCTGAGCAAAAATGAAACCCCCAGGTTGTTCGTCGCTTGCATCGTGTGAACGAAGACGAGTTCGCCCGCGCGTCCGGTGAAGCTGTAACGGTCGCTGACCCAGCGCGCTCCGTGAAACAGTAACGCGCAATCACTCGCCGTCAATTGACCGGTCAGCGCGATGCCCGGCGTGATAGGCGTCAGGCTGCAATCATTGGCCGTGCCTTCCTGCAACAACGCAATCGTCACGTCATTCAAGGTGAGCGAACCCGTGCGCGGCCCCGACAACGGATTGCGCGCCGCCGTCAACGTGATCGAACCGTTGCCCTTGCCCGACGCGCCATTCACGATCGTCACCCAACTCGCCGCCGCCGCATCGAGCGTCGCCGTCCAATCGCAATTCGTCATGGCGGCGAAATTCGTCGTGAGCGTTTCGCCTTCGACCTTGAAGATCAACTGATTGGCGTATTCCCAAATGCACGAAGCGCTGCTCGCAGTTGAAGGCGCAACTGAAGACGCAACTAACGACGTGCGCCACACGCCCGCGCCCGTTTCGCTGTTGCCAAAGGCGTAAAGCCGTCCGCCCGCGACCCGCAACGCCGTTACGAGCAAGCCTGACAAAGTGCGCGACCAATGCGCGCCGTTGTCGTCGGTGACGAATACGCCGATGTCTGTGCCGACGAACAAACGCCCCGGCGCTTGCGGGTCGGCGGCGAAAGCATTGACCGGTATGTCAGGCAATTCGTTGTCTATCGCGCGCCACGTCATGCCGCCATCCAGGCTCTGCCATACGTGCGGCGCTCCGAACGTAGCGTAAACCGCATACAAGATGTTCGCCGCGTGCGGATCAAGCGCCACCGCCGACACATAACCGCGTCGCGGCAACGCGGCAAAGCTCGCACCCGTTTCATCGAAGCGTTGCACCCAGCCTTCGCGCGTGCCGATCCACACGACATTGCCTTGCGCCATCAATGCAGTGATGCGATTGGCTTCCGTACCTTCCAACTTGCCCGGCAACGCCATCCATTGCTTGCCGCCCTCCACCGAACGCCACAACCGGCGTCCGCCCGCCCATAGTTGCGCGGCATCGTCGTGATGCAGCCGCAACACGCATTCGCTTTCCGGCAACGTCGCCGCCGCAAACGAAGCGCCTCCGTCGGTCGAACGCGCCAACCTTCCACCCTCGCGCACGGCATACAACGTTTGCGCATCGGCAGGACTGACAGCGACGAACGCCGTCGGTTCCGCCTCAACGACGCGCGCGCCTTCTGCCGAACCGCGCCATAAGCCCTGTGCGCCTGCGCTCGCCCACCACACTGGCGTCTTGCCTTGCATGCCAACCGTTCCCGTCAGAAAGACCGGCGCGTCGGTTTTCACCTGCGACATCCACTCTCGTCGTTGCCGCACGAACGCCGCGACATCCGCCTGGCAGAGTTCTTCGCGCAC
>JABFSD010000561.1 GCA_013140935.1 Acidobacteriota bacterium | reverse complement strand
CTTCGCCTATAAACGTTTACGGAAAATCAAAGTTAAGCGGAGAAATTAACACTGCCCAGCCTGGAGGCCGATTTTTAATTTTTCGCACTTCCTGGGCATATAATGCAACCTGAAATAATTTTCTCCGCACGATGCTGCGTCTGGGTAAGGAGCAAAAGACGTTAAGCGTCGTGAATGATCAGTACGGCTCTCCCACTTATGCTGGACATTTGGCGCAAATTACGAAGCAGGCGTTACAAGTCGCTCTAACCTCCTCGACTTTCCCCAGCGGAATTTATCACCTCTGCAATAAAGGAACCGCTTCGTGGTATGAGTTTGCCCAAGCGATTTGTGGGGCAGCGCGAAAACAAGGGATAAAACTAAAAGTACAGGAAATTGTGGGAATCCCTACGAGCGCGTATTTAACTGCCGCTAAGCGTCCGGCCAATTCGCGCCTTTCCATGCATAAATTTGAGGAGACATTTGGGCTAACCATGCCACATTGGCACGACGGATTGCGGGAATGTATTCGGTTATTAGATTAAATCGTTAACGAGGACACATGAGAAAAGTATTAGTTACAGGCGGAGCCGGCTTTATCGGCTCGAATTTTGTGCATTACTTGCTAAATAAAGATAGTCACGCGCAAATCTTTAACCTTGATGCCTTAACTTATGCGGGCAACTTGGCTAACTTGGCAGGATTGCCTGACGCGCAACGTCACCAGTTTATCGAAGGCGACATCGCCGACTTCGATAAGGTCAAAGAATTATTGCGCCAACAAGCGATTGATACGGTCATCCATTTTGCCGCCGAATCTCACGTAGACCGTTCGATCAGCGGGCCGACGGCATTTGTGCAAACCAATGTCAACGGCACGCTGAATTTATTGGAAGCCGTCCGTCACGTTTGGGTGAATGAGAAGCTGTTGCCGCTTGAAGCTGTCCGGTTTCATCATGTCTCAACGGATGAGGTTTATGGGACACTGGCTCCTGACGACCCGGCTTTTGCTGAGACTACGCCTTATTCCCCCAACTCGCCTTATGCGGCGTCAAAGGCGGCGAGCGATCATTTGGTGCGGGCTTATCATCATACTTATGGCTTGCCTATTACGATTACGAATTGCTCGAATAATTATGGGCCTTATCAGTTTCCCGAAAAATTGATTCCCGTGATTGTGTTGAATGCGCTCGAAGGTAAGCCGCTGCCGATTTATGGCGACGGCCAACAAATTCGGGATTGGCTGTATGTCGAAGATCATTGCGCTGCTATTCATCTGGTTGCGACCCAGGGTCAAGTGGGCGAGACTTATAACATCGGTGGAAATACGCAACCGACGAACCTGGAAATCGTCAAACAGATTTGCGCTATCCTGGATGAGCTAAGGCCTGACGCTCAACTCACGCCGCGCGAGCAGTTGATAACTTACGTAAAAGATCGCCCGGGACATGATCGGCGTTACGCGATTGACGGGCGCAAGATCGCCCGCGAGTTAGGTTGGACGCCAAGCGAGTCATTGGCGACAGGCTTGCGCAAAACCATTCAATGGTATCTCGATAACAGTGAATGGCTGGCCGGCGTTCGACAGAAGCAGGAATATCAAAGCTGGGTCAAAAATAATTATCAACAACGGGCGGCCAGCCCGTCGGAATAAATTTTAGCAGGAGCATTTTATGATGAAAGGCATTATCTTAGCCGGAGGACGCGGCACCAGATTACATCCCTTAACCTTAACGATCAGCAAACAATTATTGCCGGTTTACGACAAGCCGATGATCTATTACCCGCTTTCGATGCTGATGTTGGCGGGCATACGCGAAGTGTTAGTCATTTCAACGCCTGAGGATTTACCTTTATTTCGCCGCCTATTGGGCGACGGAACACAATGGGGAATGCAGTTTCAATATGCTGAACAGGATCAGCCGCGCGGCTTGGCGGACGCCTTTCGCGTAGGCAAAGACTTTATCGGAAACGACACTGTCAGCCTCATTCTCGGTGATAATATTTTTTTCGGGCACGACATAATCAACATGATGCAAAAAGCGTCTGAGATTTCAGAAGGCGCGCTGATTTTTGCCTATCCCGTGCGTGACCCCGAACGTTATGGAGTAGTCGAATTCGATGTTCAGGGAAACGCTATCAGCCTCGAAGAAAAGCCTTCGGCTCCCCGCTCAAATTATGCAATTCCCGGCCTGTATTTTTATGACTCAACCGTGGTAGCCAAAGCCGCCGTGTTAGAGCCATCGCCGCGCGGAGAATTGGAAATCACCGATTTGAACAAAGTCTATTTGCAGCAAGGTAGCTTAAAAGTGATAAATTTGGGGCGCGGCGTAGCCTGGCTGGATGCCGGCACGCACGAATCTCTCTTACAATCCGCCAATTTCGTCCAAGCCGTGCAGGAAAGGCAGGGGCTGACCATTGCCTGCCCGGAAGAAATAGCGTATCGGATGGGTTTTATCGGGCGCGAACAACTCGAAAGTTTGGCACAGCAATATGCCAACAATGGCTATGGCATAGCGTTGGCTGAAATTCTCAAAGAAAAAGGCAGTGTAAGATAGCACCTGTTTTCTGCTTATGAACATTACGCCCACAGCAATCTCTGAGGTTAAGTTAATTGAGCCGCGCATTTTCGGGGACGCGCGCGGCTGGTTTCTCGAAACCTGGGAAGCCAGTAAATTTGCGGCGGCTGGTCTTGATCTCTCTTTCGTACAAGATAACCATTCTTATTCGCTACGCGGCACTTTACGCGGCTTGCATTATCAAATTCAGCGGCCCCAGGGGAAGCTCGTACGGGTAGTAGCGGGAGAGGTTTTCGACGTAGCAGTGGACTTGAGACGCTCCTCGCCTACTTTTGGCCGGTGGGTGGGGATGTATCTTTCC
This sequence comes from Acidobacteriota bacterium, assembly GCA_013140935.1. Classification (GTDB taxonomy): domain Bacteria; phylum Acidobacteriota; class Blastocatellia; order RBC074; family RBC074; genus JACPYM01. The sequence continues at coordinate 4,546 of JABFSD010000561.1, read as the reverse complement.
GCTGAAAACAAACATCAGTTGTGGATACCACCGGGGTTTGCCCATGGATTTTACGTCGTAAGCGAAAAAGCGGAATTCGTCTATAAATGTACGGATTTTTATGCGCCTGAATACGAACGCACCTTGCAATGGGATGACCCTTCGGTTGGCGTACGATGGCCATTGCTCGCTGATGCTCCATTGCTTTTATCGTTAAAAGATCAACAAGGCACCCCTCTTTCGCAAACTGAGGTCTTTGCATAGCGTCCTGTTCTGCCCAATTTTTACACATTGAGCCTCGCTAATTAGCGGTTAATTTTTCAGATCTTTATTTCCCACAACTTGCATTAGCACTAATAGTTACTGCGATTCACGGGGAACAAGCACAGGGCGCGAGTAGTTTTGGCTGAACACAAAAAGTAAAGTAGCGCGAAAAAAGCTGGCAGGCTCTTTCCGCGCTGAGTTACTTAACAAGCCTCAAACAAGCCCGCCGCGCCTTGTCCGCCGCCAATGCACATCGTCACGACGCCGAGTTTTGCACCGCTGTGCCGCATCTGATTCGCCAGCGTACCCACCATCCGCGAACCCGTCATCCCGAACGGATGCCCAATCGCAATCGAGCCGCCGTTCACATTGAGTTTGTCTTGCGAGATGCCGAGGAAGTCGCGGCAATACAACACCTGCACCGCAAAGGCTTCGTTGAGTTCCCACAGGTCAATATCGTTGACGCTGAGCCCGTGGCGTTTGAGCAATTTGGGTACGGCATAAATCGGGCCGATGCCCATCTCATCGGGTTCGCAACCGGCGACAGCAAAGCCGCGAAAGATCAGCTTCGGCTTGATGCCCAACGCCTCGGCGCGTTCGCGCGACATCACCAGCGTCGCCGAAGCTCCGTCGGACAATTGCGATGAGTTCCCTGCTGTGACACTTCCCTGCCCACTGTCTTTATCAAACACGGCTTTCAACCCCAGCAAGCCTTCGAGCGTAGTGTCGGCGCGATTGCATTCGTCGCGGTCGCACAAGTGTTCTTCCGTACTCGCAATCTTGCCGGTCGCTTTGTCGAGCAAGCCGCGCGTGACTTGCATCGGCATGATCTCGTCCGCAAAAAAACCTTCGGCTTGCGCGCGTGCCGTGCGTTGCTGGCTCATCAGCGAGTATTCGTCTTGCGCTTGTCGGCTGACGCCGTAACCTTTGGCTACGTTTTCAGCCGTGTCACCCATCACCATATAAACGCCGGGGAAGTGTTCCTGAATCCATGGTTGCGGTTCGAAATCGCGCTTCATAAACGAAATGCTTTCGACCCCGCAGCCAATCGCGGCATCAGCGCCTTCGCGTATCTGAGCCGCCGCCATCGCAATCGCCTGCAAACCCGATGAGCAAAAACGATTCACGGTCGTCGCGGCTACGTAAGGCGACAAGCCCGCCATCAACGCGCCGATGCGCGCGATGTTTTGGCCTTGCTCACCGCTGGGTTGCGCGCATCCGGCAATCACATCGTCAACTTCTGACGCATCAAGTTGCGGTACGCGCGCCATCAAATGCTTGATTGCGTGCGCCAGCAAATCCGCGGGCTTGGTGATGTTAAACGAACCGCGATAGGACTTGGCGAGCGGCGTACGCACGCTGTCTACGATAACGACTTCTCTCATTGGTGATGCCTCTCAAATTAAAGATGTGTATCAGGCGCTTGCGTCCTGATCGGATGCTTCAAATACGACAAGTTGATCTACTGGCGCAAATCCGAGTTTTTCCGCCAACTTCATTGACGCGAGGTTCGATTCCAACGCACCCCACACCGGAGCCAACCCTTGCTGGCGAAAATGTTCGATCATAAAAGCTACGCACAGCGCCGCGTAACCGCGCTGGCGATATTCAGCCAGCGTATCAATCGAAATATCCCACAACGTTTCTGTGCGACTGCCCGCATAACAAAAAGAGACGGGCAATTCCTCGACAAACGTAGCAGCGACTGGCGACTCTTCGGCTGCTTCAAGCAACTCTTCTTTCAACTCGGCGGGGACGTGACTCATCGCTTCGAGTTCGGATGAAGTTAGAAAGCGCACTGCTCCCGCTGAGATTTTCGGCAAGTACGCGTCATCCACCAGGCGATAAATGTGAGCCAGTTCAGAACGCCATTCCGGCAAGGCTTCCTCAACATAAGCACGATCTTCCGGCAAGCACAGAATCGTATCCTCTGACGGTTGCCGCTCCGCCACCTGACGAATCGCCGCCCGCGCCGGACGCCCATAAACAAAGGCCAGATCAGGCTCTTCGTAACAAGCCACGAAGCTCAACCGGTCGGTTTCGGCAAAGCCATAAACTTCGCATTCATCCGAAAGCAACAACGCTCGCAACTCGACGAACTTGTGCTCATCGGGAATGAGAGAAAGCAATCGTTGAATGGTTGTATTTGTGCCTGTCATGTCGCGCCAACCTGGGTGCGCCTGTAGTCCTGTGAGCGCACCCAGATTATTTCGCCTTATCAAAATCAGCGAACGTTTTTCCCGCTTCCGCCAACTCTTTTAACAACGGCGCAGGCTCCCACGCAGCGCCGTGCTGTTGATGGAATTCGCACACGCGGTCGTAGACTTTCTTCAATCCAACCGTGTCGGCGTACCACATTGGGCCGCCGCGCCAGGCGGGGTAGCCGTAACCGTTCAGATAAACGATGTCTATGTCTACGGCGCGCAGTGCGATGCCTTCTTGCAGAATTTTCGCGCCTTCGTTGATCAGCGCGTACTGCGTCCGTTCGATGATTTCGTCTTCCGTAATTGTGCGACGCTGGATGCCCGCTTGCGCAGCGAGTTCTAAAATCAAAGCGTCAACTTCAGGGTCAGGAATCGCTTTACGGTTCTCGTCGTATTTATACCAACCCGCGCCCGTCTTTTGGCCGTAGCGTCCGCGTTCGCACAACGCATCGGCGACGAGCGGATAACGCACGCCCTCTTGCCGCAAGTGAGCGTGTTCTTTGCGAATGCGCCAGCCGACGTCCAGCCCTGCTAAATCGCCTACGGCCAATGGCCCCATCGCCCAGCCGAATTGATAAAGCACGCGGTCTACGTCTTGCGGAGCCGCGCCCTCTTCGACGAGGAACTGCGCCTGCGCGCCATAAGGATGCAGCATGCGATTGCCTACGAAGCCATAACAATTGCCGACCAGCACGCCGATTTTCTTGAGCCGTTTTGAGAGCGCCATCGAAGTCGCAATGACTTCCTTGCTCGTAGCCTTGCCGCGTACGATCTCAAGCAGACGCATCACGTTCGCCGGACTGAAATAGTGATGTCCGATCACCCACTCAGGCCGTGACGTAGCCGACGCAATCTCATCAATGCTCAACGTTGAAGTATTCGACGCGAGAATCGCGCCGGGCTTGGCGATCTTGTCGAGTTCGCCAAAGATTTCTTTCTTGAGCGCCATGCCTTCAAACACGGCTTCGGTGATGATGTCGGCCTGGTCGAATCCGTCCCATGTGAGTTGCGGCGTAATCAACGCCATCCGCTCGTCCATCACGGCTTGCGAGAAGCGGCCTTTGTTGACGGAGTTTTGATAGTTTTTGCGAATCGTCGCCATGCCGCGATCCAGCGCCTCTTGCGTCGTCTCTCTGATAATCACCGGAATGCCGGCGTTGGCGTAATTCATCGCAATGCCGCCGCCCATCGTACCTGCACCGATGACTGCTGCTTTTTTGATTTCGATTTGTTTGGTGTCTTTCGGCACGTCGGGAATCTTGGCGACCTCGCGCTCGCCGAAGAAAACATGAATCGCGGCTTTGGATTGGTCAGAGAAAAGGCATTGCTGAAAGAGTTCAGCTTCGCGCGCGAGGCCTTCGGCAAAGGGCAATTTCGTAGCCGCCTCAACCGCGTCAATCGCGGCGAGCGGAGCTAAAAGTCCGCCGCGTCCAGTCTTTTTCGCTACGGTGCGAATGGCGGCAAACGCAGCTTCATTCGCCGCCGCATCGCCGAGCTTTTCGTCGCGTTCGCGCGTCTTGCGCAAGGCCGCGCCGCTGGCAATCTTTTCGCGCAGAAACGTGAGCGCGCCTTTCAGCAAAGCGTCGGTGTCTGCGCCTTCGACGACGGCGTCAATGATGCCAGCTTCCAACGCTTCAGCCGCTTTGATCGGATTGCCGTCCACACACGTTTGCACGGCTTTGGCTACGCCCGCGAGGCGCGGCAAGCGTTGCGTACCGCCCGCGCCGGGAATCAAGCCGAGTTTCACTTCGGGCTGGCCGACTTGGGCTGAAGCGATGGCTACGCGGTAATGCAACGCCATAGCAGTTTCGAGTCCGCCGCCGAAAGCCGTGCCGTGAATCGCCGCGACCAGCGGCTTCGGGCAATCTTCAATCGGCCCCAAAATTTCATTCAGCCGAATGCCACCCTGTTTGCCCGACGTGATCTTGCCGAATTCCTTGATGTCTGCGCCCGCGATAAACGTTTGGCCGCTGCCGATCAACACGCCGCCTTTGATCGTGGCGTCGTCGGTGATGCGTTTGATGCCTGCGAGAATGCCTTCAGGCACGCCGGGACTCAGCGCGTTCACCGGCGGATTGTTCACGATGATGATGCCGATC
>JABFSD010000009.1 GCA_013140935.1 Acidobacteriota bacterium | reverse complement strand
GAATGACAGGAAGCAAGGCAACAATCAAGAAAGGCAGCAGGAAGCGTACGGGCGGCAAGCCCCAATAAGTGCGCGAAAGGTTGCGATAGTGCATCGCCAGAATTCCGGCGTAACTCACCAGAAAAGAAATTTTCACTGGCTCCCACGGCGTAGTTCTTCCCAAAAATTTTCCGCCGCTTGAAGCCACAATCGCAATCAACAAGAACGGAGCTGCCGTGACGAGTCCGATCAAAAAGCTGTGTTGTTGCACCCACAACAACAAATCGTCCCGCAACGACAACGCAAAGCCTGCGGCAAACAACAACAATGCGCCGAATAAAATCCAGGTCGAAGGCGAAGTGAAAATTCTGGTGACCGTCCAATACTGTTCGTTGTCTTCAGCCTGCGCGTTGACGTTCACGCGAAAATTCGGATCGCCGAACAGCGCGCGTTTTTTGATCTCATCGTAATGATCGTTCACATAACGCAAGCGCAGCGTATTCATCTTCTCTAGCCGCTCGGCAGTCTTGCTTTTCGCGCTGTACTCGGGGTCGGTGAACAAACGGTATTGCACAATCTGGCCGAAGCTGAAAAGCAGAATGGCGACGGTGAACAGCGTCCAGTCGCCCGCGTACTTATGTCGCCGCGCGAGCCAGACAGCGACGAATGCAATCGGCGCGAACAACATTAAATCGCGCAACGCCAGCAACAACGAGGGCGCATAGCCCCGCGTCACGCCGGCGCGATATAACGCGAGATAACCCAGCGCGTTCAAGGCGAACAGGATGAGCAACAGCAGCAAGTGGGTTGAGGGGCGATTTCTCATGGAGTTTCTTTGCGTTAAAGATCGTCTTTGGTGAGAGGACGGCGTTTTTGATGGCGCACTCGGATGATCTTTACCGTATCCGTTTCGTCTTCGATCTTGAATACGATGCGGTACTGTTCATACAGAAGGTGTCTTACCTGGCGTTTGAGCTTTTTGCTTTCGGGCACGAGCGGGCAGCGAGCCGGAAAAGTCGCCAAACTGTCCATCGCCTTTCGACAGCCGAAATAAAACTTTTCGGTTTTGGCAGGAGACAGTTCGACCAGCTCAAGCACGATTTCCGTAAAATCGTTTTCGGCTTTGGGGGAAATGATGACTGAATGTGTCATGCCTCACGCTGCTTCTTTGAAACCGAACTTTGCATCCCATTCAGCAAAGGCTTCTGCCAACGGTCTACCTTGCCCAGCGTCAAGTTCCGCCAAGCCTTCCTCAATCGCCTGGCACGAATCGGCAAACTCCAATTCGTCCAAAAGTTTTTGATAGCTGCTCTCTCGCAATACAACGAGTGGCTCGCTTTCACCAGTGAGATGAAGCGGCGGCGCACCAGCCAGCGCAACTTGTTTGAAAGCATGTCTCAGGATTTCCGGTTCAGCATTCGTTGATACGATTTGTCCTGTCACAGTATCTCCTTTCTTCGGGAAGCCATACTTCGCCCATACTTCGCATTGATCTCGGCAAAGACTTCTGTCGCGGGACGAGTTCGGCCTGCGGCTTTGTCTCTGCGCCCTTCTTCGATTGCCTGACGCACTTCCGCATACTCAAGTTTATCTTGCAACAAAGCTTCTTCGATCTGATCAAGATGGAGCGGTCGAGTCATAGTTTGCGCCTCACAAATTAGTATTGCTCCAGTTACCGCCAATTGATTTCAGCGATCGCCGTATCTTCATTTTGCGCCCCTGCATAAACTTCCTCAATGATGAGGCGCAGCGAGCTGGTTTTGACCGGCGCGCTCAAGCGTACCGTTTGCAAGCGCATTTCGTCGAACAGTTCGAGGGGCACGCGCGTGCCGTCCGAAAAGATCAACGTCGCCCGCTTCACCCGCGCATACGCTTGAAAGGCATCGGGGGTTTTGCCGAAGCCGGGATAAATCTCAATCGTTTGAATCGCCGTCGGCCTGAAGGTGAAAGCAATCCATTCGCCAACACCTGAGCTTGCTGCGCCTTCTATCCAGGCCGTGTCATATCGTTCGTCGCGCGCCTGTGCAGGCGCGAATTTATCGCCGTTTTTGCTACTTGATTGAATGCCGAGCGTTTGCGCCGCACGGGCTTGCGCTTCGGCATCAATCATCATTTTCAGATTGTCGCGGTCAATGGTGGTGAGCAGTTCATCGCTGTAAGCGGCGTTCTCTTTGTACCACGCACGGCTTGCGTAAAACTTCTGCAAGCCCGGCGTATCGAATACGCGCCCATGCCGCGCAAAAACGGCGTTACGCAACAAACGCAATTCGCTGGCGCTCAGGCCCGCGAGGTCTTTTTCAGTAACGAGTTCGCCGTTGACGATCAGGCTCTCGGCGCTTTCGATACGCGTGACTTCGATGGCGGGTGAAATCGCATTTGCAGCATCAGCAGGATCAGTGGTCGCCGTAATTGTGCCGGCATCGGGCGTCGCAGTCGGCGAAGGCGATGCAAGCTCAACAGGCGCTGGCGTAGGTTGGGCTAACAAAGCCGCGCTCAGTTGTTCACGCACCAACCAGGCACCTGCACCGGCGGCGAAAACAGCCACTGCGACAACGACCGAAGCCCCAAAAATCAGTTTGCGATTCAGGCGACGCGCTTCTGCCATGCCGTCCTGACCTTCGGCGGCTAAGGCTACGGCAGCAGCAGCAGCGCCCGCGCGCACGCCCCGCGTGGGTTGATCGAAACTCACCTTATCAGGCTTCACCGGAGGCATCGGTGAATCAGGCCCCAGCGAAGGCGCGCCGGAAAGCGTGCGCGCCACGATCTCGTCAATTTCATGACGCGGCTGCGGCGTTTGCAGGGCTTGCTGCAATTCACGCGCAAACACGTGTGCGTCGCCTTGCCGCAAGCGCGCGTCTTTGGCGAGCGCGCGCAAGACGACAGCTTCGAGGCTGGGCGAAATGTTTTCGAGATGCGTACGCAAGGGCGCAGGCGCTTCGGTCAGATGTTTGGCGACCACTCCCGTGATCGTTTGGGCGGTGAAGGGCGGCGCGCCTGTCAGCATTTCGTAAAGCATCGCGCTCAGGCTGTAAACATCCGACCGCGCGTCCAACGCATCGCCGCGACATTGTTCGGGCGACATGTAATAAGGCGTACCCATCACCGCGCCGGTTTGCGTCAACGTTTGCTCAGGCGACATGTCGCGCAACTTGGCGATGCCGAAATCAAGGACTTTGACCTTTTCGGTGTCGTCGTTCAGAAAAAACTGATCGGGCGGTACGACGATCACGTTGTCGGGCTTAATATCGCGGTGAATGACGTTGTGGCGATGCGCCTGACCCACACCCGCGCAAATTTCGTGCATCAGTTTGATGGCGCGTTGCGGTTGAAGTCGCCGTTCTTTTTGCAACAGCGCCCGCAACGAAATGCCGTTGACCAGTTCCATCACGATGTAAGCGGGTTCAGCAGCATGGCCTTCGGCAAAGTCATAAATCGCCACGATATTCGGATGCCGCAAACGCGCGGCGGCCTGGGCTTCGCGGCGAAAACGTTCGATGGCGCTAGGTTCGTGAACGTAATGCGGATGCAGCAACTTGACGGCTACGTCGTCGCCGATGTGGATGCGGCGCGCCATAAACACTGCGCCCATGCCGCCTGCGCCCAACAAGCGTTGCAACTTGTATTTGCCGTCCAGCGTGCGGCCTACGAATTCCTGCAACGAGGCCGATAAGCGCGAAGCAGCCGATTCGACTGGCGGCGGCGGCGCTGCGCCGCGCGCGGTCAAAGGCGTACCGCAACGCGAGCAATATAACTGCCCTTCGCGCACCGTAGCCTGGCATTGCGGACAAACGTTCGACACCAAAAGTCCTCTTTACAATTCGGTTTATAGTTCAGTTAATTCGTTCGTGAGATTTTCCCGCGCCTGCGCTTCGAGCAAAGCGCGCATACTTTCAGTGAAATATAACTGCGGACGTTGCAAAAAATTTTCCAACACCGTGCGCCGCTGCCGGCGAAAGAGGAACGCGGGAACCCAAAAGTATTCGCGCCGAATCGCTCGCGCATACGCCGTATAAACGTCGGAACGGCTGCCCAAAATCGCCAGATCGAAATCGAGAAACCAGGCGCCGTCGTGTTGCAAACGTTCCGGCAACGCATCCAGCCGATGCGTTTGCGTAGCGCGAATCAAACTCGCTACGTCGTCAATTAGTTCAAGGGGAGCCTTCAGCGAGGCCATGGTGGTGGCGGCGTAATCAGCACTACGCGGTTCGTTGTCATGATGGCGCGTACGGTAAATCACATCGTGAAACCAGATCGCAAACTGCACAAGCACCGGCTCGTGCAACTGGTTTTGATAACGTTGGCACCAACGCAACAGCGCGGCGAGGTGGCTGCTGTTGTGATAATGACGTCCGCGTGCGTCGTAATGCCGCAACAAATCGGCGAAGCATTTATCAATGACCGCTGACGTTGCGCCGTACTGCGCCGCCAGCGTTTGCCATGCGTCAGCGAGGGACTGCCTGCCTGTGTTATCAAGTCGGAAAAAATTCTCTGACGTTTTATCGCCGCTGGGCGTCAGCCGCATTCCCATACGGCGCAGGATTGTAGCCGAAGTGCATAGGCCGCGCTATCAATGCTTTCCCTTGGGCTTTTCCCTAAACTTGTGGCTTCCCTTTTCCCTGATGAGTCTTTAAGATGCGGGCACTTTGATCGCACTGGCGCTATCCACCAATTTGCAATCAATCTGCAATCAATCTGCAATTTTTGAGCTACGTTTGCTGAACTTTATGGGCTTTGCCACCACTGCCATTCACGCCGGACAGGAACCCGACCCGACTACGGGAGCCGTTGCGGTTCCGATCTATCAGACTTCGACTTACGTCCAACCTGAATTGGGGCGGCATCTGGGTTATGAATACGCGCGAACGCAGAACCCTACGCGGCTGGCGTGCGAACGCAATCTCGCCGCCTTGGAAGGCGGACACGCCGCGCATTGTTTCGCTTCGGGAATGGCAGCGATTGATACGACGATGCGGCTGCTCAAGACTGGCGATCACGTCATCGTTTCTGACAACACCTATGGCGGAACCTATCGTTTGTTCGAGCGCGTGTTGACCGAATTCGGATTGGAGTTCAGCTACGTTGACACGACCGAAGCCGCCAATGTCGAAGCGGCGGCGCGCCCGAATACGAAAATGGTGTATGTCGAAACGCCGACCAATCCGATGATGACGATTGCGGATTTGGACGGCATCGCGGCGCTGGCACAGGACAACGACTGGCGCTTGGTCGTAGACAACACCTTTATGTCGCCTTACTTCCTGCGCCCCATCGAACACGGCGCAGACATTGTGGTGCATTCAACCACCAAATATCTGAACGGCCATAGCGACAGCATCGGCGGCGTCGTTGTTACGAATCGTCCCGCAGACGCCGAGCGTATCGGCTTCCTGCAAAACGCCGTGGGCGCGATCCTTTCCCCTTTCGATTCGTTTCTAATTATGCGCGGAACGAAGACCTTGGCGCTGCGCATGCGGCAACACGACGAGAATGGTCGCCGCGTTGCGAGCTTTCTGGCAGGGCATCCGAAAGTGCAGCAAGTTTACTATCCGGGCTTGCCGCAACATCCGCAGCACGAACGCGCCAGACAGCAAATGAGCGGATTCGGCAGCATGATTGCGTTCGAGACTGGCTCTCTTGCGGCTGCTAAGGCGGTGTTGGATAATGCGCGCCTCTGTGCGTTGGCCGAAAGCCTGGGTGGAGTAGAAACACTGATTTGCCATCCTGCCTCGATGACGCATGCGTCCGTACCCGCTGAACAACGCGTACGCCTCGGATTGACCGATGGGCTGGTGCGCATCTCAGTCGGAGTCGAAGACATAGAAGATATTTTGGCGGATTTAGACCACGCGCTGTCGAAAGCTTAACTGCAACACGCTTACTATAATTGAAAACGAGCGTTTCACTTCCTTGCCGTATGATCCCCAAACGCTCGTGAACTGAACGACGAACGAATTGACTTAATTTAGTTTCAGGACGAACGATCACCCTCGATTTATGGCGGAGATTCCAACCATCCAAGTCGCACTTTACGCCCAGACCGATGTCGGCATGGTGCGGCAGGGGAACGAAGACAACTTCCTCGTGCTAGACCTTTCCACGGGCACGAGTTGGTCAGCCGGCGAAGAAGAACCGGCGGACTTATTGCAATTTCAGTTGGGCTATTACGGTTGCATTCTCGCCGTATCCGACGGAATGGGCGGCGCGCTGGCCGGCGAAGTCGCTTCGCGCCTCGCGGTTGAAACCGTCCGTGACCGCATGTTGCAACTGCAAGCACATGGTAATTACGGTGCAAATGTACCCTTTCATGAACGCCTGCGCCTCGCCGTCGAAGAAGCCAACGGTCTCATTCACGCCGACGGCTTGAGCAACCCTATGCACAAAGGTCTGGGCGCGACCTTCACCGGCGTAGGCATCTCAGGCAATATGGCTTATTTCGCGCAGGTCGGTGACAGCCGCGCGCATTTGATTCGGCAAGGGAAAATCGCCCGCATCACCAAAGATCAGTCGCTCGTCCAACAACTGATTGACGCCGGACAAATTACCGAAGAGGAAGCCGAAACGCACAGTTATCGCAACGTCATCCTGCAAGCCCTCGGCGCGCAAAATCTGGTCAATGTCGAAGTCAATGCGCTCACGCTGCACGAACGCGACATCCTCGTGCTGTGCAGCGACGGACTGTCAGGCAAAGTCAGCACGCATGAAATTGCCGAGATCGTCAATCACGCGGGCGACTTTCAAACGGCTTGCCAGACGCTGATCGCGCTCGCCAATCAACGCGGCGGCGAAGACAACATCACGGTCGTCATTGCACAATTTTTCGGCGAAGGTCTGGAGCAAAGCCGCAGCGACGCCATCGAACCCGTAGGCATTGCGCGCTCGCCGGATACGACCACCGAAATCAATTGGGCGCAAGGCGGCGATACCGATCAACTCGAAGCTTTCACGAATCAGGAGGCGGGTGTACCCAATGCACCCGCCTTTGCTACGTCAGGCAGCACCGGCAGCTTGCGGTCAAAAGCGACTACGCCGCTGACGGCTACGCCGATCCCGCCGCCGCCTGCGACGACGACGCCGCTTAAACAACGCACTGAATCGCTCGAACGCACCGAAGACCTGACGGCGCGGCGCGGCCCGATTACGGCAGTTTATGATGTCAGCCAGTTTCAAGAGGCGCTCAACAGCGCGCCCTTGCCTGAACCCGATCCTGAAATGGTTTCGTTGCGGCAAGCGCAAGCCGATTTGCTCGCACAAACCACCCCCAGCCTCACGGGCGATGAAACGATTCGCACTGACCCGGTGGGCCGAGCTTCGCGCGGCGGCTATGCCTTGCCGATCACTTTGGTTTTGTTGTTGTTGGCCGGACTGAGTACGGGCATTTTTTGGTACTTTAACCAGCAGGCCAAAGAAACCGAGGCGCGCAAGCAAGCTGA
>JABFSD010000673.1 GCA_013140935.1 Acidobacteriota bacterium | reverse complement strand
TTATTGCCTTGTGAACATCCATGCCCACATACTTGATATTACTCATCGGACGCCTCCTTGCTATTGGTAATCTCGAACTTCGCAATTCAAGACTACTATTAGCGGGGCGTCCTTTCATATTACGTTTGCATCGGCATACGACCTGAAGTTTGCCTGAAAGTCTTTAGCGGTTTTCAGATGGGTGCGACCTGCGGCTGCCCCGCCGGTCGCACCCATCTGTCGCACACACGTGAAAACCGCTACCGCTCCCTGCACCGCATCAGGTTCGTGAAATGCTTCGCAGAATTTTTCACATCACTTTGGCAGTACTCAATGCTGCATCCCGCCTGCCTTAATTGAAGGGCCAGACTTGAACTTAATGCTTCACTGGCGAGCCTTCCTGTCTCCCCGCCCCTTACTTCCAGGCATTGCATCGAATTAGCAATATACCCGCACCAGCCAGCGGGCCTACTTTCGCGGGGAAAAGACACGAGGCAATCAGCCCGCGTTTGATTCCCCCCAACCTGACAGCCTGTTCTTCCTGATTGCTGCATTCCCGCTGACGCAAAGCCGAATCGGCTTTCAATGATGTGAAAGGCAAAGCGCCACCACCGTATCAGCACTCTGACCATAAGAGAGGCCAGGCGTAGCTGTGTCCACACCGACCCGAAAACCGATCAAAATAATTCCGAAGATGTGCAGGAAGAGCGGTGAGGCCCCCACCTGACCCGGCAAGTTTTGAATGCGCCGCGTAAGCCAGAACGGGAGCCGTTTTCCCCCTGCCATGATGAAAGGTGAAAGGTGTTAAATGAAGGAATTTTTCTGTAAACGTGTGTCTGTTGCGGCGTTGTTGTGCGGTTTGTTGATGAGCGGTTTCATCTCGGTCAATGCGTCTTCGCGTTTGACCACCACACTTTCGCGCGGAGAACGCAGCGAAATCGTTAAGCTGAAGGGGATGTCGCAACGCGAGAAGCGCGCTCGCAAATCAACCCAGGATAAAAATCTCGCCGTCTCGTCGCGCGCGACTGGCAAAAGTGCGTCCGCTCAGGATTTTGGCTGCCCGATACGATGCCGTGACGGGTCGTGTGTTGGTGGACAAGACGATTGCCACGACGTAATGGACGACGCCCTGGTGCCTGCGCTGATTGCGGCCCGCCAGGCTGCCGCCGCTGCCGAAGCGACCGTAAAGAATCCGTAAGTGCTGGTGGCAGAGCCAGATACTGTCGTCCCCAGTGAAGTAAAAAAGACCGATGCTCCCCTCCGATAAGGGGGTGGGCGTCGGTCTTTTTCTTGGGCGCGAAAAAAAATGAAAAAAAATGATGCGAGGCTGGCAGTTTTGCGGCAGGACTCTCGCCTGTCTCAATTGAAGGCCTTGAAGTCGGTCTTGATTTAGGTGCCCTTCGATTTATCAAATAGCAGTTAGTGATAGAACAACGAAGCGCGATGAGCCAGACAGCTCTCGCAGTGAGAGGGGAACTCTTTGTCGCATGATGGCGATGAAGGAAGGCGAACAAACTCACTGCGGGTGATTTTATGGTGCATCGTGACAACGAACAAGCGATGGACCGCGTCGCTCTCAGGTCGGTGGGGAAATCCTTTGGCGTGAATGGGACAACAAAGGAACAAGCTACAGACCAACTATGGGGGTGATGAGGTTTTTCGCATCACTGCACGTCGGCATATTCCAAATCGCCGCGTGCAATGGATTTCCTTTCTTGGAATTTGAGAGCTGGGAAAGGTAGCGGCGTGTGACAAACTGAGCGACTTAACAGGTAAAGTTTTGGACAGCCACCAAAGCGGATACGATCATGGGACTTGGTAAGCCATTCGGTTCATCGCACGCCGTGTTTGTTTATATGAGCGCTGTGCGAGCAGCATCGGCAGGCTTTAGGCTAGGAGGCAGACAGCAATGAATTCAGAATCTATGAAAGACAAACTCGAAGCAGAAGGCGCGGATTGGGTATGGTATGAGCGACCGGGAGCGCTGCGTAATGCGCGCGAGTTCGGGAAATTGCTCGAAACAGTGCTGGCAGAGGCAGCGGCGGAAAAAGCGGCGAAAGCTGCGGCGAATGGCGAAACCGTCCCGGATGAGACAGCGAAAGAACAGCAGGCGGCCCAGCGGGCGTCGTTTAACTGGGGTTGGTATGAACGACCGGGAGCTTTTCCTTCGGCGTTACAGTAAGGCCCGTCCTCGTAGTTTGGCGCTTCAATCGTCGCTGTGCGTAGCGCCGTCGTAGTGAAACACGCTTTCGTCGTCGTCTACGCGCGTGGCGAGGTGTACGGGGCGTCCCCAAAGTTGATAAACATATTCCAGCACTTTGTGTGCGTAGCGCACGTCAAGGTCGGTGCCTTCATGCCGGTGAGTGAGATATAGCTCGCGGTTGCGGCGGTAGTCGCCATCCGTCACCACGATATAAGGAAACCCGAAGTTCGTCAGGTTGGCGACCAATTGGTCGCGCACGCGCTCCCAACGTTTTTCCGTCACCGTCCAGTCCTCTTCGTCTTGTAACTCGAAGACGAATAAATCCAAATCCTCACACAATTCCTCGGTCAGGTAATTGCGCAGGAACGACACGTCGTTGTCGAGTTCGCGCACCTCAAACATCTTGTCATAGCCGAAGCGCCGTTCGATGTCTTCAAAAATCTTATAGCCCAGATAATAAGGATTCATTTGTCCGCGTTGCGGCGAGACGACACCCGCGTGCAACTCCGCGAAATGCAGATGGTCTTCGGTGTTGAGGTCTAGTTCGCGCATGATGCGGGAGTGCCAGATCGAAGCCCAGCCTTCGTTAGCTACCTTCGTTTGCATTTGCGGGACGAAATAAAGCATCTCGTCGTGAATCATGCTCATTACGTCGCGCTGCCAGGGTTCGAGCGTAGGCGAGTGTTGCATCAAGTACCACACTAAATCTTTTTCCGGCGCTTCGGGTTGCAATGCGACCGGCGCAATCAGCTTGCCTGTATCTCGTGCCCCCCGTTCATCCAACGAAAGCAGGTCGTCGTATTTGCCTACGGTGACGCTGGGCTTGGTCGTTTCGCGTTCAGGTTTGACGCGGGGTTTCTTGATGAAAAAGTCGGGGTCAATGTGTTCTTCGATAGAAAGCACGGCGTCGAGAAATTGCTCTACGGTTTTGCGCCCATATTTGAATTCGTACTCGTTGATGCGCGTGGCGTGCAAGGCGGCATCGTCAATCATCCGCCGATTGGTACGCGAGAAGTAGGCGTTGTTCTTGAAAAAATCGGTATGTCCCAGCACGTGCGCGATGACGAGTTTGTTTTGCAGCAGCGTATTGGTGTCGAGCAAAAAGGCGTAAGACGGATTGGCGTTGATGACGACTTCGTAAATTTTCGAGAGGCCGAAATCGTACATCGTTTTCATGCGGTGATAGGCCTTGCCGAAAGTCCAATGCGAATAGCGTCCGGGCAGCGCGTAAGAGCCGACCTCATACATCACCGTCGAAGGCACGATGTCGAAATGCGTAGGGAAGGGATCGAGGCCGAATTTTTTCGTGGCGATGTCCCAGATTTGTTCGAGGGCTTGTTCCAGCGCTTTTACTTCTTTGTCCATGAATACCTCTTTAATTTCAGGCGAGATGCCGAGACACAAGATGCCATCTTGTGCCACTTGATGGCAATGAATTAGCTACGAACCGGCGGCTCGACAAGCCGCGCGACGCGATGCGATGATGCGCGCCGGTTTGACGAAGCCGCTATCGAATGTTTCAGGAGTTTATGAATGGTTGATTATGCCGCAATGGTTGCGGACGACTTGATTCAGTTGTTGTTTCAGGAAGAAGACCGCGTGTCGCTCGAACTCATTGATGAGTTGGTGGAGCGCGATGAAGAAGTGTTGCCGCGCCTGCGCGAAATTTGGCAGGAAGAGGAATACTGGTATGAAAGCGAGGGGGGTAATTACTGGATCGTCTTTCACGCCGGAGCCGTCATCAGCTTGTGCGGCCATCCCTCTGACATTCCGCTGGTGATGAGCAAGCTGTTCGACGCCTTCGTCGCCGAACAGGAATGGGTGCAGGAATATCTGCCCGCAATTTTGGCGGAATTCGGCGAACCGATTATTCAGCCGTTGATGGATTACCTTATCGAAGAGCGCCAAGGCTATTGGGACAGCCACGATTATTCGCAAACCCGTTACAAGGCGGCGGCGGCGCTGGTGATTCTGGCCGGCGACTTTGAAGAACAGCGCGCGCGCATCGTCAGTTTCATTCAAGGGCTTTATCAAGACCCGGCGGAAGACGACATCGGCTTTCTCTCAATGGCCGCGTATGCGCTGATCGCGCTCGACCGCAAGCGCGGCTTGCGTTTGATCAAAGAGGCTTACGCGCGCAATCTCATCAGCATACCGGCGAATGGGACGTATTACGCCTTTCTCGCCAAGCTCGACGACCCCGATTACGACTGGCGCAGTGATTTCGAAATTGACGTACTGGATTTTTACGAACCCGACATGATTGCCGAACGCCAGGCGCGTTGGGCCGAAGAAAAAAACAACCCTACGCCGCTGTATTGGGAGCCGGGTACGAAGCCTCCCCAAAACGCGCCCGAAGCCTGGACGCTCGAAGAACAAGTCTTGCCGGAAGGGTATACGAAAATGACGGCGGGCAACGTCGTGCGCGACGCTAAGGTAGGCCGCAACGATCCTTGTCCGTGCGGCTCAGGGAAAAAATATAAGAAGTGTCACGGTGCTTAACCATGGTTTGACAGGGCTTGACGGGTTTTTAGGCGCTCACTAAGATGCGCGCTCTTTTGCAGTTGTTTTTCAAACGGCCCCTTAGCTCAACGGTTAGAGCAGAGGACTCAAAGGTTGCGTGCCTGTGGGAATTGTTTCCTATGGCACGCCAAGCGTGGGTTGCCAGCGTGTCACAGAGTCAAATGGTTTTCAGGCGTGCTGGTAGAATCTGTCAAATTCGGGGAAGCCTACCCGGCGAAAGCCGCACGGTAATCCCGAGCCAAGCCCGATCTCATCGGGAAGGTGTAGAGACTAAACGGCAGACACGTAACGTGAAGAGATAGTCCAGACCACAAACGGCGTAACGCGATTACGCAAGGTGGCGAAAGCCATAGTGGGAAGCATAATCCTTTGGTTGTAGGTTCGAATCCTACAGGGGCCATTTTTCTTGCTGAACTTCTCAGCTTTCTTTCACGGCTTGTTCGAGCGCCGCCTTGATTTGCGGTGGACTGATGACCGGGCTGAAGCCGATGAACTTGCCTTTGATTTTTCCGTCGCGTCCGATGATGAAGGTTTGCGGAATGCCGCCGCGTCCGTTGATGCGCATGAGGTTGTTCGTCATGGCGGGGTCGGCCCAGCCAATCGGATAATTGATTTTGAATTCCTGCGTGAACTGCATCACTTGTGCGGCCTGGGTGTTGGGGTCTTCGTTGGTGAGGCCGATGACTTCCACGCCCTGATCGCGGTATTCGTTGGCGAGCGTAATCAGGTGCGGAATCTCTTGGCGACAAGGGCCGCACCAGGTTGCCCACAAATCCAGCACGACGACTTTGCCTTTGTAATCGGAGAGCTTTTTCGACGAGCCGTCCAGCGTTTTGAAGCTGGCTTCGCTCAGTCCCGCCGGCATTTCGCTGCCCGCGCTGCCCATGCTGGCTGTTGCCGGGCCGCCGTCCGTCGTGACAACGGAATCTTTCTGATTGAAAAGCGCCGATGCGATGGCGGCAATGAGGATCACTGCGGAACCGATCAGTCCCCAGGTCATCCAGTTCGATGATGAAGCAGCCTTGCTCATAAAAATCTTTTCCTTATTAGTATTTCGGCACGCTCGGATCAATCTCGTCGGCCCATTGCAAAATGCCGCCGGTGAGATTGCTCAGATTGGTGAATCCGTGCGCGGTTTCGAGATGGTGAATGGCTTTAGCGGAACGCATGCCGCTGCGGCACATCACGACGACGGGCACGTCACGGCGAATGTGTTCGGTGCTTTGCCCTACGGTTGCCAACGGCATCAGTTCGCCGCCGAGGTTGCAATGGCTGTATTCATTAGGTTCGCGCACGTCAATCAATTGATGTTCTGTGCCAGCCGCGCGTAATTCGTTGAGTTCTTGTACGGTAATCGAGTTCATCAGATAGCTTCCTTTTGAAATAGTTCAGCGAAACAGATGGTCTACGGCCAAACGCCAGCCGGGAACAGCCGGCTCGGCGTCGGCGATTTCGCCGCGTCGAAAGATAAGCGGCTGGTCAGGTGCATCCCAACGATAACACTTCACTACATCATCGCTGAGGATGTCTACGTCCCAGACGACCAGCGTACCAGCGGCAAAATAATCGTAACGTTTGGCTTCAATGTCGCGTTCAGCCGCGCGTCCGTAATCGTTCTCACTGCGGACTTCGACGGCGAAAGCGGGTGCGCCTTCACCAAATCGCATTCCTGTGTTGATGCCGGTGTACCAGGCGACGTCAGGGCTAAAGGATTCACGGTGCGGCAGATCAACGTGAAACCCCGCGTTGTCTGTTATTGCAAGTCCGCCACCATGCTCGTCTTCATAGCTACCCAGGCTGCGATAGATACGGCCTGCGGCGCGATTGGGCTGTATTCCGGTGGGCATAAATTTAACGATCTCCCCATTGATGATCTCGGCCTTTCCCTCGACAGCGTAAAGGTCTTCGATGGTGGCTTTTGTGAGTACGCTCATAACGTTTCCTCCTTGTGCGGAAAATGGACGCGCGCAGCTTAACCGATTAGGCCAAGGCTTGCTCAATATCAGCGATGATGTCGTCGGGATGTTCGAGACCGGCAGAAATGCGAATCAATCCTTGCTCGATGCCTACGGCGAGTCGGTCGGCTTCGCTGAGTTTGGAATGTGTCGTCGAAGCCGGATGCGTCGCGGTCGTACGCGCATCGCCCAGGTTTGCTGTATGCGAAAGCATTTGCAGCTTGTTCAAAAATTGTTGCCCGGCGCTGAGTCCGCCTTTTAAGACGAAGGTGACGACACCGCCGCCCAAACGCATTTGTCGCCGCGCGAGTGCGGCTTGCGGATGCGAGTCGAGAAAGGGATAGCTGACCCGCGCAATCTCAGCGCGCCCGCTCAACCATTGCGCCAACGTCAAAGCATTCGCACAGTGGCGCTCCATCCGCACGGCCAGCGTTTCGAGGCTCTTGGAAAATATCCACGCATTGAAAGGCGACAGCGACGGGCCGGTGTGGCGCGCAAAAAAGCGAATGTCTTTGATGAGTTCGCTTTTGCCCGCAATCAATCCGCCGATGGCGCGGCCTTGCCCGTCAATGAACTTGGTCGCGGAATGTACGACGAGGTCAATGCCGTATTGGATCGGCTGTTGCAGATAAGGCGTAGCGAAACAATTGTCTACGACCGAGGTCAGCTTGCGCGCGCGGCAAAATTCGCCGAGCCATTCGAGATCAATCAATTCGAGCGCGGGGTTGGAAGGCGTTTCGACCAATACGAGGC
>JABFSD010000632.1 GCA_013140935.1 Acidobacteriota bacterium | reverse complement strand
AGCCTACGCGGGGCAAGCTCACGATTCTGGGGATTGCGCCGGATGACCCTCAAACACTCTTTCGCACGGTTGGTTATTGCGGACAGTTCGATTCATTCCCGCGCGCTGTCACGGGCTTTGAATTCGTTTACGGCTTTTTGTTATTGCACGGTTTGAAAAGCAAAGATGCCGAGACGCGCGCGTGGCGGGCGCTTGACCGCGTGAGCTTGCGCGATGCCGCGTTGCGCAAAGTCGAAGGTTACAGCAAAGGCATGCGGCAGCGCGTCAGACTGGCGCAATCCATCGCGCACGATCCAACGGTGATGATTCTCGACGAACCGCTCAACGGACTCGATCCGATGGCGCGCGCCGAAACCATCGCGCTCTTTCGCCAGCTCGCGGCAGAAGGTTCGCACCTCATCGTCTCAAGCCACATCCTGCACGAACTCGACACGATGTCAGATCGCGTAGTGCTGATTAACAACGGCTACGTTTTGGCCGAAGGCGGCGCGAGCGGTGCTGAGGGCGTACGCGCTGAGATGCTCGAACATCCGCTGCAAATCATGGTGCGTTGTGACCGCGCCTCTGAACTCGCCGCGCGCATGTTCGGCGAAACCCACATCGTCGAAGCGCAACTGCACGAAGACCGCCACGGCGTATTCATCAAGACCCGCAACCCCGATGCTTTTTACGCGCTGCTCAATCGAATGGTGGTTGAGCAAGGACTGAATCTCGAAGCCGTTACGCCGGTGGATGACGACTTAAACGCGGTGTATCACTACTTAATCAAGTAGCCCATTATGGAAATCGCTCAAGCAATCAAACCGCTCGCTCAATCAAACGATGCAGCGTTATGGCTCAGGCAAATCAGCGCCATCTTGCGCCTGGAGTTTCGCAAAAACTTTTGGGGCAAGCGCGCACTGTTGATGTACCTGCTCGCCGCCGTGCCCGTAGCCATGTTCGCGGCGCTGGCGTTATATCCCGAAACGGCGCGCGACATTCGGCGCGGCTCTGAGTCGGACGTGATCTTCGCCAATCTGTTTGAAGGGTTGATCTTGCGCACGGTGGTGTTTTTCGGTTGCGCGTGGGTGTTTATGAATCTCTTTCGCGGCGAGATCGTAGACAAATCGTTGCACTATTACTTTCTCGCGCCGGTGCGCCGCGAAGTCTTGGTCTTGGGTAAATATCTTTCAGGCTTGCTGGCGAGCGTGATTTTATTCGGTGCGTCAACACTCGTCTCGTTGTTGTTTTTCTATTCGGCACGCGGTTATCTCGACAACCTTTTCGCCAGCGGCAAACTGGGACAAGCCGTCACTTACGTTTTGTTGTCGGTGCTGGCCTGCTTCGGATACGGCGCGATGTTTCTGGTGATCGGGCTTTTCTTTCGCAATCCGATTTTTCCGGGCTTATTCGTTTACGGTTGGGAATGGCTCAACTTTCTGCTGCCGCCCGTGCTAAAAAAAATCAGCATCATTCATTACCTGCACACGCTCGCGCCGGTGCCTGTGCCCGAAGGTCCGTTCGCTACTGTGACGGAAAGCACGCCTGCGTGGATTTCGATACCGAGCCTGTTGATTTTCACGGCGCTGGTGTTGGTGCTGGCGAGCATTCGCATTCGCCAGATGGAAGTGCGTTACGGTTCGGAATAAGCGTGGCGCAGGCTTCAGCCTGTGACCCGTATCGTGGACTTTAGTCCGCGCATCACAATTGCAATGTCGTGCGGACTAAAGTCCACACAACGTCTCACAGGCTGAAGCCTGCGCCACGTCATCAGCGCCCCCCGCCTTGCAGCGCTGAAAGCCAGGTGAACAACTGGCGAAACACTTCGGGGAATTGCGCGCCCAGCAAGGCCAGAATGGGCAGCAAGCCATGCAACGTCAGCCGATAGAGAAAATCACGATTCCAATTCACTTGATCGGGCGCAGTGCCTGAGAGTTCGCTCAACACTTTGTCGCGCGACATTTGCGTGAAGATGAACAAGGTGACGGCGACGATGGTGACGATCAGCATCCAGCCGAACAGCAAAAACAATTCGCGCGGTTGAAAGGGATAAGACGTGATTGCCATCAGCAAGAGAATCATGCCGGGCGTGACGAACAGCGCGAGGTTTTGCAGGTGTGCCAGCGCCTGATGCAAAAAACTGGCGACGCAACTGGCAAGATAGAGTTCGGCTTCGCGCACCCAGTCGGGCGGTTCTTTTTCTGAGGGAGCGGCTTCAGTGGCGACGGGTGGCGAATGCAACAGTCGCCAGCGCGGTTCGAGCATTTGTGCGACGAGTTTTGAGACTTCGGCCATTTCAGATTGCGCGGCGCAACGGTCGGCGAGCGCGGCGCGCCAGTGGCCTTGGGCTTTGGACTTGAGCGCGCATTGCAAATTGCTTTCGGCGGCAAAGAGCGAAGCCGTAAATTCCGGCGCGGGGTCTTTCAGCGTTTGATAAAGCCGTCCGGCCTGTTGAATCGAAAACGACAGCGGCGCGTGATTGGGCGCGGGCGCGGTGATGTTGAGTTTCGGCAAACCGGCGAAACGTTCTTTGACGCCTTCACTCAGCGGATGCGCAAACAGCGGATGATGCGCCAGTCGCCGCAAGAGTCGTCGCAACACGATCCAGACATAAACGAAGCGCAGAAAATTCAAGCTCATCAACAGCGAGACGACAACGAAAAACAGCCCGAAGAGCCGGTCGAACGTGGGGCCTTCAATCGAAGGAATAACGCGCAGCCAAAGATAGCCGCACGGAATCAGCAAGCCCGCCATCACGAGCGGTGCGGCAGGCAACCCCAGGATGGAACGTCTGAAAAGGTTGGCAAGATTTTCTTCCAACGCGCTGAGACCGGCGAAAGAGCGTGTGCTTTCGTGTTCGAAGTTCAGGTAATGCGGCGGGGCCTGAGTCGTTTCTTTCTGAGCGGTTTCCTGTGGCCTTTCTTTATCGGGATTGTATAAACGTTCGAGCAACATCAAACGGCGTAATTCGCAAAAGGCCCAAAGGAACGTAGCCATGCCTACTAGCAGCAAGGGCACGAGTGGCGAGATGCCGCTGGTGAAATCGCCCGCTCTGAGAAAAAAGAAAAGGTGTTCATAAGGTTCGCGGATCAGCAAATAGGCATATCCGGCGGTCAGCGAAAGCAAGGTCGTGATTACGCCAATGGTGACGCCGAACTTATGCGAAATGCGCAACGGACGACGCGGCGCGGCTTGAGCGTTCAGCGCATCAGGCGGCGCATCAGGCGCTTGCGCGTGTCGGATGCGCCAGGCCGTCCAATCACAAATGCTGCCCCACAGCCAGATGGTCGGCACATAAGCGATGGCGGGCAGCAGCGTGAAAACGACGCGCATCCAGCGATTCGAAAATTCCCACTTCACCGGCAGCATCGCAGGGTTATCGAGTCGCGCGGGTAACATCGCATGCAGCCAACTCTCTTGCGCCACCCACGAAGGCAACACGGCGACCCACAAGATCAACATGCACATCGCCAACAGGCAATAACAGGCGACGAACAGATAAACGCGCCGTTCGAGTTTGTAGGTGTGTTTGAACGCCGGATCGCCGAAAACTTCGCCGAACCAACTGCGATCAACCAGGCTGATGAGGCGTTGAAAAAAGTGCGGCAATTTATGCGGCCACTCGCGCTCTTCGCCTTTGGCGCGGATGAGTTCGGCCAGCACGACCAATGAAATCAGGCTGCTTGAGAGCATCAGCAACAACAACACCGACATCGTGAGTTTGGAATCGAAGCCGCCGCGCAAATTGATCGAAAGCTGTTGAGGCCGCGCCGCCGCCGCCGCCGGAGCCGCGAAAGCATAATCGCCGCGATATTCCATGACGCGCAACGGCCAGAGGTTGTTCGTGCCGACGATGCTGATCCACAACGCCGGTTTGCGCTTGGCGGTTTGGTTGTCGAAATGAATATCGAAAGGCGAGCCGTATTCGCGCATCAAGCCGGGTTTGTCGAGCAACGCCAGCGTAGCGTTATAAGCGCCTTGCGAAATGTGCGACGGAAATTGAATGCGGTCGTTTTTGACGGCGACGCCCGGCTGGCCGGGAAAGGGCGTCGTCCACAATTGGTTTTGTACGAACAGCGGATAAGTCGTCGCGATCAACGTGCCGCGCAAGTCTGGGTTGATTTCGGGACGCAGGTAAAGCAAATCGGCGACGAAGGTAAACGGCACCGTGTTCGGGCAATGGCGGCGAATTTCGCTGACGAGAAAGAGAATGTCTTTTACATCAGAGGCGACGATGCCGACATAACGAATGCGCTCGCGATTGATTTCGGTCAACAGGTTTGACAGCACGAGTTCCGCCGAAGCGGTTTCGAGTTGCGAGAACAGCGGCACTACGTCTTTGGTTTCGCGCGTGTCTTCCATCAACAGCGGCAAGAGCGGACGCCGAATGTCGCGCATCTCAAACGGAGCCCCCGTTTGATTCGACCGGGCTTTTTCAGAAGCATTGCGCAATTGCGAAATGTGCAAGGGAAAAGGCAGCTTCAAAACTTTATCTGATTGCACTGACTTGTCGTTCACATCCTGCTTGCGGTTTTCGCGCACGGCCTGACCAAAGGTCGTATTGCCTTCGGTCAAGAGCGCGATTTTGTCAGCGGCCTCCGCATCGTTGAGTTCGAGATAATGGATGAGCGCTTCCGTAGCGAAATGGCTGGGGATAACGGTCGAATAAAAGTCAGGTTGATTGACGCCGCGCTGGCGCAAAGGGTCTCTGACGTGGCGGCGGAATTTATTTCCGTCAACCGCCATGGCGCTGCCCGAAATAATGTCGAAGTGTGGCGGTGAGGTCGCAAACGAAGCCAGCCAGTTTTGCAAAGCGATTTCCAGCGAATCCTGCGAACCGGAAAACAGCGGTGCCATCAAACGCACGGCGCGCAGCGCGGCAGTCGCATTGGCTTTGCCGCGCCAGCCTGAGAGTTGCGCGACTTGTTCGAGCGCGCTGGTCAGCGTCGTTTGATTCACCCCGGCGGTCGGCGTTTCACCGACGAGCAACAGCGCCAACAATTTATTTTTTCCGCTGTGCGCCGCGTTGGTTTCGTCTGCGCGATTGTCGCTGTCGCGGAACAGCACTACGCCCGGCTCGCGCAGGTAACGCGGCGTTTTCGCGGCATCGGTTTTGTTGTCTGTTACCTTGTCATCGCCGCGTTCCTGCCAGGGGAAATCGAAACGATCCAACACGTAACCTGCAGTCTCGACCGCGCGCTGAATCGCATCGAGGTTGCGGTCAAATAAATAGTTGAACCGCGAATCGCGCGGATCAGGCAAGGCGACGATCATAAATTCGATGTCATATTCACTGGCGATAGACCCCGCGCGCGGACGCAAATCGCATTGGTCGGGCAGTCCGAAAAAACGGCAAAGCTGACGCGCGACGTTGCCCGATACGATCAGGTTCGCGCCACTGATTGGCTCAGGCGTCGGCGTAGGGCTGGCAGCGGCAGCGGGCGCAGGCGCATTGGTCGCAGGCGATTGCAAGCTGCTCGCTAGCGGAAAATAAAGCGCCAGCACGGTCAGGAGTGGAATCAGGAAAACGTTCAGGCCGGAATTTTTCCCAGAAATGTTCCCAGATATGTTCATGGCTTCTCAGCGTATGCGAATGGTTATGTTGTCGCCCGCGCAACCGCGCGAACATGATTCACCCAAACACCGTCACCTCAAGGGAGCTTACTGAAAAATGGTGGCAACGAAATCTGCTTACTCGGAAAGTCGGCTGACGACGATTCCGTAGCGCAGTTGATGGACTGTGTATTGCAAGAACAGGCCGCGCGCATCATACACCCACGTGCCTCGTTGCGCGCAATGCTGATGCGACGTGCTGTGCTATGCTGCCGCGCGAGGAGGTCGTTCATTCAAATGGCAGAAGAAGCTACGCAACAGGCGCTGGTCTTGGCGCCACCGAATCAAAATCCTTCCCCCTTCTTTCCGTTAGATCGGCGCGTGATGCAACTCTGGCGCTGTGGCGATGCGTTGGGTTACGGCATCTTTTGGCTGAGCGCTTTGGTCGTCGTGCTGGCGTTGAGTTGGTTTCGCGTCGGCTGGGCCTTGCCCTTGTTATCGGGTTGGGTCGCCTTGGTATTGCTCACGCTGGCGTGGGTCGTCTGGTATCCGACGCGCGCCTATCAAGCCTGGTCATGGCGCATTGATGGCCGTGTGCTCGAAACCCGCAGCGGCATCTGGTTCAAACATACGCGGCTGTTGCCGCTCTCGCGTTTGCAACACATTGATCTCGAAAGCGGCCCGCTGGCGCGGCGTTTCGGACTGGCTTCGCTGATCCTGCATACGGCGGGTACGCAAAACGCGAGCTTGACGATTCCGGGACTGGACGCTGCTTACGCCGAACAGTTGCGCAACTGGCTGGTCGAACTCGGAGGTCAAGATGTCGCCTGAGACGACGATCTTTACCGGACGTTTGCATCCGCTCACCTTAGTGTTTGGTGTATGGCAAGGCGTGCGCGGCATCTGGCCGCTGTTGTTGCTCGGCGCATTCGGTAATCGCTGGTGGGGAATCATCATAATGGGCACGCTCTCGCTGGCGGGTTCAGTCGCCTTTGCCGCCTTCCGCTATTTTTCGTTCAGCTATCGCATCGAAAACAACGAACTCATCACCAAAGAAGGTTTGCTCGGACGTTCAGAGCGCCACATCCCGCTGGCGCGCGTACAGGAAATCAGAATCGAACAGCACCTCTTGCATCGCCTCTTTAACGTCGTGGATGCGCAAATCGAAACCGCGAGCGGGCAGGGCGCAGAGGCTACGTTATCGGTGCTGTCGCGCGCTGAAGCCGAACGCTTGCGCCAAGCCATCTTCAATCGCGGCGCACAAGCCGCCACGAATGCAACGCCAGCCGTGGCACCGCCGGAAGCCGTATTAGTTCGCCGCCTCAGCTTGCGCGAACTCGCCATCGCCGGCCTCACTTCGAATCATCTGGTATCTGCGCTCGTGATCGTGGGCGCAATCTGGCAATTCACCGATGATGTATTGCCGCGCGCCTTGCGCTTGCGGTTGCGTTCGCTGGTGGAAGAAACGGTGACGGGTTTGCTAACACAGGGCGTAGCGGCTTCGTTGTGGTTGGGCGTAGCGGGGCTGATCGCGTTGTTGTTGATCGGCATGGTTTTTTCGATGGTGGGTTCGGTCGTATTGTTTTACGGCTTTACGCTGACGCGGCAGGGCGACGACTTGCAGCGGCGTTATGGATTGTTCACACGGCGCAGCAGCAACCTGCCGCGCCGCCGCATTCAAGTGCTGAAAATCGAAGAGAGCTTCATCCGCCGCTGGTTCGGCTTCGCCGCGATCAGCGCCGACGTGTCAGGCAATCAACGCGAAGGCCATTCTAACCGGCAAGGCCGTGACGTATTGCTGCCGTTGGTCAGGCGTGATGAATACGAAAAATTGCTGCCGCTCTTTCTGCCTGAACTGGGCGGTTCGCGCAGCGTATGGAAACCCGTCTCGCCGCGCGCCATTCGTC
>JABFSD010000322.1 GCA_013140935.1 Acidobacteriota bacterium | reverse complement strand
GCAGTGCGGCGGGCCAGTCGGCGGCGGGGTCGGCGTGCGTAGCGCTGCCGCCAATCGTGCCGCGATTGCGTACCTGTTGATCGCCGATCTGCGCCGCCGTCTCGCACAACAACGGAGCCGCTGCTTTCAACGCCGCCGATTTCGCAATCGCCGCGTGCGTTGCATTCGCGCCGATGCGAATCGCTCCGCCGTTGACGGTGATGCCCGACAGCGCGGCGATGCGTCTGAGATCAATCAGCACGCCGGGCGTAGCCAGCCGCAGCTTCATCGCGGGCAGCAGACTGTGTCCGCCGGAAAGCAGTTTCGCTTCGTCGCCATGCTGTTGCAGCAATTGCAAGGCGGCTTCGATGGAGTTGGGTGCGTGATAGGAAAAATTGCTGGGAATCATATTCGTTGCTCCAAATCAGTTCTCCCACGAAGTCACACGAAGAAGACACGAAGATAGTTTGATGGTTCGCGTTTCTTTGAGGCGTTCGCGGGGGAAGGTTGTCAAAAGAAATGGCTCAGACTACGCGGCGCATCCATTCGAGTTTGCCGCTGCTGCCAAAGTTGATCAGTACGCCAACCCGCAAGCCGGTCGCACTGAGATAATTCAGAAGTTGCGCTTCTTCTTTGCTGGTGAGTTTTTTGAGGGCTTTTAGCTCGACGATGATTTGCCCGTAACAAACCAAATCGGCTCGGTATTCAATACTGAGCTTTTGCCCTTTGTAATACACTGGCAAAGGTTTCTCTGTTTCAAAAGAGATTTTTCGATTGGCAAGCTCAACCTTGAGCGCCGCGTGATAAACCGCTTCTAAAAAGCCATTGCCAAGTTCGGTGTGAACGTCCATCGCCGCGCCGATGATGGCGTATACCTCATCGCGTAAGAGCAGGTCAGTCATTTCCATGTGGTTCTCCTTTCAGATTGGTGACTCCTCCCACGAAGACACACGAAGAAGACACGAAGTTGGTTGTAATTGCCGGGCGTACCATTGATTGGCAACCAAGCAAAGCAATGAACATTCAATTGCGATGATTTCGATCTCAGGTAACGCATTGCCATCCTTTCTTCGTGTCTTCTTCGTGGGACTTCGTGGGAGGACTGCTTCAGTTTTCACGCGTTCATTGCCCGCCACAATTTCTCAGGGCGCAACGGCAAGTCGAGGTGCTTCACGCCGAGCGGCGCGAGCGCGTCAATCACGGCATTGGCAACACACGGCGTAGAGCCGATGGTTCCGGCTTCGCCTACGCCTTTGGCGCCGAGCGGGTTTACGTCGGTCGGCGTAACGGTGTGGTCAAGCTCGAAGCTCGGCAGTTGAAACGCCTTGGGTACGGCGTAATCCATAAACTCGCCGGTTAGCAACTGGCCGCTCTCGTCATAAACGGCTTCTTCGTAAAGCGCCTGCGCCATGCCTTGCGCGATGCCGCCGTGGACTTGGCCGGCCACGAGCAACGGATTGATTTGTTTGCCGCAATCGTCCACGGCCAGATAGCGTTGAATCGTGACTTCGCCCGTGTCCTTGTCCACTTCGGCGACGCAGATGTGTGTGCCGAAGGGGAAGGTGCAGTTTTTCGGCTCGAAGAAATAGGTCGCCACCAGGCCCGGCTCAAAATCGGACGGGATGTTGTGCGCCTGATGTGCGTGGAAGGCGATTTCCTGAATGGTCATGGATTTGTCGTCGGGCGCGCCTACGAACTTGCCGTCCTCGAAGCTCAGGCTGTTTTCGTCGGCTTGCAGCATGTGCGCGGCCAGGCGTTTAGCTTTGGCGACGATGCGTTCAGTAGCGACGGCGACGGCGGTGCCGCCGATGGCGAGGCCGCGCGAACCGAACGTGCCGATGCCGTATTGCACACGGTCGGTGTCGCCGTGAACTACGAGCACGTCGTTCAGATCAACGCCGAGCATGTCGCCGACGATTTGCGCGAAGGCGGTTTCTTCGCCTTGCCCGTGCGGCGAGACGCCGGTCAGCACGGTGACTTTGCCGCTCGGCTCGACGCGCACCGTCGCGCTGTCCCAACCGCCGCAAGGCAGCATGACCGAAGGGCCTACGGCGCAGATTTCAACGTAGGTCGAAACGCCGATGCCCACGAGTCGTCCGTCGGCGCGCGCGGCGGCTTGCTCGGCGCGCAGCTTCTGGTAATCAATGACTTCCAATGCCTTGTTGAGCGCCTTCTCGTAATCGCCTGTGTCATAAACCAAACCCGCCGCCGTGGCGAAGGGAAACTCTTCCGGTTTGGGGAAGTTCTTGCGGCGCAATTCGACGGGGTCCATGCCCAACTCTTCGGCGATGCGATTCATCACGCGTTCGATCAGGTAAGTCGCTTCGGGCCGGCCTGCGCCGCGATAGGCGTCGGTCGCCATCTTGCTGGTGTAAACCTGGCGGCAGTTGAGTTGAATCGCCGGAATCTTGTAACAGCCCGATAGCATCAGGCCCGTCAGCGTGGGAATCGCAGGCGTCAGCAATTGCAGGTAAGCGCCCAAGTCATAAATTACGTCGTAGCGCAGCCCCAGCAGCGTGCCGTCGTTTTTGACGGCGACTTCGACCGTGCCCGTTTGGCCGCGTCCGTGAATAGTCGCCTGCATGTTTTCGCGGCGCGACTCGATCCACTTGACCGGCTTTTTGAGTTGCATCGCAATCCAGGGCAGCAAGGCTTCTTCGGCGTAAACATTGAGCTTGCTGCCGAAGCCGCCGCCGACTTCGGGCGCGATGACGCGCAGCCGGTTTTCAGGATGGCTCAACATCGCGGCCAACGTAGTGCGCAACAGATGCGGCACTTGCGTCGAAGACCAGACGTTGAGTTGCTGTTCGCCGGGCAGGTATTGCGCCAGCACGCCGCGCGGCTCCATCGCGTTCGGAATCAGGCGTTGATGCACGATCTTTTGTGTGACGATCTTGTCTGCCTGCGCAAAAGCCGCGTCAATGTCGCCGGAACCGGCTTGAAAGGTCGCGCCGACGTTGGTGCCGAGTTCTTCGTGAATGACGAAGCTATCGGCGGCGGCGGCTTCGAGATCGGTCACCGCGTCGAGCGGGTCGTAATCCACTTCGATCAACTCGGCGGCGTCGCGCGCTTTGTATTTGTCGGTGGCGACGACGACGGCGATAGGTTGGCCTACATAAGCAACCTTGCCCAACGCAAGCGCCGGGTAGTCAGGCTTTTTCATGTCGGGCGCGGCGGCGGCGCAAGGAATCAGCGCGATCTTGCCCGCGATGTCGGTGCCGGTGTAAACGGCCACCACGCCGGGCGCGCTTTTGGCCGCGTCAACATTGACTGAATTCAATTTCGCGTGGCCGTGCTGGCTGCGCACGTAAGCGACGTGCAGCACGCCGGGCAACGCGATGTCGTCCACGTAATGGCCGATGCCTTGAATTAAACGCGGATCTTCAGTGCGCTTCACTTTCTGACCCATATATTTTGCTAAAAAAGACATGGTGTTTCGCTCCTTTCGTTAGGCTTGCGTTTGCATTTTGTTCGCCGCGAATTTCACGGCTTCGACGATGTGTTGGTAGCCGGTGCAACGACAGAGATTACCTTCCAGTCCGTGACGGATTTCGGCTTCGCTCGGATGCGGATTGTCTTTCAACAAGCCGACCGAAGCCAGAATCATGCCCGGCGTGCAATAGCCGCATTGCAAGCCGTGGCATTCCCAGAAGCCTTCCTGCACGGGATGAAGTTCGCCGTTCGTGGCAAGCCCTTCGATGGTCGTGATGTTTGCGCCTTCGGCTTGCACGGCGAGCAGGCAACACGACTTGACCGGTTCGCCGTCGAGCAAGACGGTACACGCGCCGCACAGCGACGTTTCGCAACCGATGTGCGTGCCGGTGAGACCTGCGTTGTCGCGCAGGTGATGAACTAACAATAGACGTGGTTCGACATCCGCTGCGTGCGGTTGCCCGTTGATGGTGAGCGAAAGCTGCATGGCGTAAGCCCTCCTACAAAAATTCAGTGATGTGAAAAGTGGCGGATGTGTTCCGCGCTACGGTGAAAGAAATTGCGGTAATGCGTCGTAAAACGGCGCGCATCTTACGCGCGGGTCGGTGGATTGGCAATGCGACGGTGGCACAAGCTGCCGAGCATTAGTTTCTACACAAGTCTGTAAGTTCTTTGTTTTCAATAACGGCGTATTTGCCCGATGAACTGTAAGTCCTTTGGAATCAATACCCGTTATGACTTGTGTAGAAACTAATGCTGCCGAGCTTGTGCTGATTGTGAGTGCGTCAAATTTGCATCAACGCGAACTGTCAGGCTTGCGTTGACTGTGAATGCGTCAAATCGCAAGCAGCACAAGCTCGGCAGCTTGTGCCACTGTTTTAGAATTTATTTTTCTGAATCATTTGCATCAGCCGGCCGGCGTGATTGCGGGCGATGAGCGGGATGCCTTCGTCTTGTTGAATGTCTTTAAGCAGCGGCAGCAATTGGGCGGGATCGGCGATGTGTTTGCCTTTGAGTTCCGATTCGAGTTGCCGCATTTGCGCGGGCGTAGAAATCGGGTCGCTCTGCCGCGTATTCTCGATCTCGAACACGCGCATCTCTTGCGTAGCGATGTTGCGGAAGATTTCAGCCAGCCGCGCCATCGGTTCGTTGTCGGTGTAATTAAACGTCGTCGAGCGTTCCTGCCCGCTACGTTTGAGTGTGATGGTCATCGTACCGAGATGCGAAAAATCTTTTTTGTGCTGATAGCTGGCTTGGCTGTTGAGAAAACCCGCTTCGTCAAACAGCGTATTGATTTGCGCGAGCAGGCTGTTCGAGATTTTGAGCTTGTTCGTAATCTCATCAAGGTCTTTGCGCTTGAACGTGTATTGCCCCGCGCCCGCGCCGTCAAACTCGACTTCGAGACGCGGGATGGTGAAACGTTCGTTGACGAAAACGTAGCGGAAATACGTTTTGGCGGAAGTCTCTTTGGATGAATTGGTGAGCGGCAAGGCTTGCGCGCTAACGCCAGCCACGTCAAAGCAACAAAGCAGAAAACCCAATATGACAAAATAAAAAAGCGGCTTACACATAAAATTCGCCAATCAACCGTACCTGCTGAATCAATGAGACAACCCAGACGAGGAACCGGCTTTTATTGCCCCGTCCAAACGATGAACCCAAAACGATTCATCTCCTTCACTAACTCGCTCACGCTGTTTGCTTAAATATGGCAACAGACGTTGGTCTGCCATATGTTCGGCAGCTTCAAAAATAATGGTGCCGACATCTGCTCTCTGCAATTCGAGCTTAATCAGATCAAGCGCACGTTCATCTTTTCGCAATGCCAGTCCAACGATGGCTTCGCCACGAGTATCATCATCTTCGTCTGTAACTCTTGCGTGTAAGGCAGCGCGAATGGCTGACGTATCTTTCTCCGTCTGCGAACCTAATCCAAAAGTCGCCCAATCACGCACATCGGTGTCAGTATCGGCAGACAACTTGATTAACGTGCTAATCGCTAACTCGTTTTCAAAACCACCTAACGAACACGCCACTCCATACCTCACATCTTCAGATGGATGATCGGCAAGCTCGCAAAGATTGGGAATTGATCGTTCATCTCTGCGATGGCCTAGCGCATGTGCCGCCGACCAGATGACTTCTTCAGCAGAGTCATTGAGCAACTCAATTAAGATGCTGACTGACTCAATGGGAAAGGTGAACGTTTTAAAGTAGAAGCCAAGTTGAGCCAATATATCTGCGCCTAAAGCGCGTGCCCTGGCTTCTGCGCTTTGGGTGAGCGCGACAGCAAGATCAAACTCAGTTTGCCCACCGCGATGATGAAGCGTGCGAATAGCCTCCCATCGGTCATCGTCGTCAAGTTCTGGCGCGGCAAGGGCAATTTTTACCAATTCTTCTGAACTGCGTTGATCACTTTCCCATTCGGAGATTGCCTGCATCTTGTCTCACCTTCAGGGAAGATTATTCACCATCATTCGCAGCCTTCGTCTTCTTCGACCCGTAAGGTTCTGCCAGATATTGCTGCGCCGTCGCCTGTGCGTTCTCGTAATCGTTGCCGTTGGTAATCGCTTTGTTGTAATCAGCGACGGCGCGTTCGCGTTGGCCCAGCGAATCCCATGCGTTGCCGCGATAGATGTAAGACCATACTTCGATCCATTCGGGGCGCATGTTGCCGTTCAGAGCTTGCTCGAATGCGTCTAGGGCTTTGTTGTGGTTGCGCTGCGTGATGTAAAGCAAGCCGAGGTTATACCACGCCCACGAATTGTTCCGATTGAGTTTGATCGCCGCCTGAAACTGCTGTTCGGCTTCGGTGTATTCCTGTTCGCGGAAGTGTTCGATGCCGCGCCGTACGACCACACCTTGCCGCAATTCGGCGGAGGTCTTGATGATTTTGTAATCGGGATCAACGACGACTTCTATCGGCTTGCTCTTGGTCTGAATGTCGAAATCTACCGACGTACCTTTCAGCAAGAGCGTTTGTTTCTCGTTGCCTGCTTCGGTCTTAAGAATCACGTCCACCGGCATCTCGAACGTATCCATTTCCTGCTTCACCGTGCCCGGTACGCGAAAGCCGTCTTTGGTGCGCAGGATGCGATATTCCGAACCGAACTCCGGCACACCGGTCGAGTCTACCCATTGGCCGAAAAAGAAACGCATGTTGCGTCCGGCGGCTTTAGTGACCTGAGCTTCAAACTCGTCGAGCGTCAGGTTCTTGCCGTTGTTTTGCTGGTAGTAATTTTTCAGAAACCCATCGAACTCTTTCTCGCCCATCAACTGGCGCAACATATACATCACCAGCGCGCCTTTATTGAACACGATAGAACGATAAGCGGGCGTCTGGTCGTCGAGTTGTTTCGGCGCATTGCGAATCGAAGACGATTGCTCAAAGGCCAGCGCCTTTTCGAGTTGGCTTTGCAGCGCGTCCTGAAACTGCGCTTCGTTCGTGCTGTCGCGCAAGGCCAACAACATGCTGAATTCGGCCAAGCCCTGCGAAATAAAAATGTCGTCGAAAGACTGAATGCCTACGGCCTGTCCCCACCATTGAAAGGCGACTTCGCGTCCCAGCCGCTCTGCCGAAGCCGATTGCAAGGCACGCGGCGAGAGAAACACCATGCCCGGCGCGCTGTAAGTTTCAAGCGTCTCGTCGTCGGTTTGCGCGACGATCAAGCGATTGCCGAAAGGGTAAGCGCCGAATTTCGACGAATAAAATTCGAGATGTTCGCCGATGGTTTTCGCGGCGCTGTCAGCCCATTTCTCATCGCCCGCTTTGACGTACATATCAATGTCAAAACCCGATTGCTTGACGTTTTTGACGATGTATTTGCCCGCGACCAAGCTGCCCGGCAACACGGGTTTCAGGCAAACCAGCGTGAACGAAACCATCGGCGTGGTGGGCTTGGGAGCCGCACCGGATTCTAACGTAGCCATCGTCGGAATCGTCGTCGTGGTTTTCAACGCAGGCTTGAGCGCATCCGGCAAAACTTCGGCTTCGACGACGGGCTGTTCGCTGTAACCGGCGACGACGTAACCTTTCGGCACCGTCGTTCCTTCAAAGCAGCCTGTCACGTTGGCGTTTGAATACGACGGTGC
>JABFSD010001065.1 GCA_013140935.1 Acidobacteriota bacterium | reverse complement strand
TCGTAAACTCCATCGGCGACGCGGCTGCCAAAAGTCGTCGTGTAGTAATACTCTTTGATTTCCCAGACGGCGATGGGATTGACCGTTTGAGGAAATGCGCCGTCAAAGCGGCGTGCAAAGGTATAACGCGGAATTCCGTCAGCCGTCACGGTGACGAGTTCACGCGGGTCGTAATCGCAAGAGACATCCGCCGTGGCGCTTTCGATGAGCATATTCACGATGCCAGTCAGATAAGCCGGAGCTTTCTTCTCGCCTTTTTGTTTATTCATCGGCAACGGGCATTGCGGTTTGAGTTCAGTCTGTAGCTTTTCAAAAACCGCTTGCGCGGCAGCGGCATCCATCAGTTGCGGCTCGACAATTTGATTGAGCAAATCGGCGCGATAAGCGAAGTAAGCCAGTAAACGTTTCCCCAACGCGGTAGGCTTAGTGGGTTTGGCAAAGAGATGATCGGTGCGGAGCTTCAGATCATTGAGGCACTCAATGATTTCATCGGCGGTCGGAATTTTTACGCGTCCCGTGCGGCGGTCGGTGTATCCGATGTGCTGACTGATGGCGCGAACGTGCGCCCAGAAAGAATTGTTTTGACGAAGGAAGCGAGCATCGGCTTTCATTGGCTGGCCTCCTCAAACGCGCGCACAAAGTTAGTGAGTGACAGGTTCAACGCTTGGCAGATTTGTTGGAGTTCGAGCAAGTCCAACCGCCGCTCGCCCGATTCATACTTGCTGACAAACGATTGCGGCGTGCCGAGTCGTTCGGCGAGTTCGGTTTGACGCAAGCCTGCGGCCAAGCGGGCTTCGCGTAATTGCGTTAAGAGTTGTTCTTGTCGGTTGGCAAAAGCAGCTTTGTTCACAGGGCGGTTGTAAGCGCGCTTTGACGCTTATCCCAAATTCGGATATTAACCGATTATGCAATTAGCTTTATTTGCTGCGACAGAGAGCCGCGTCGTGACGCCTTACAAAACCCAGTTATTGAAATGGGTCGGCAATAAGCAGCGTTTTGCTCACGAGATCGCGGGGCTGTTTCCAGAAAAGATAGGAACTTATTTCGAGCCGTTTCTAGGCAGCGGCGCAGTGTTTGGTACGCTTGCGCCTGAAAGAGCTATTGCCAGCGATGTCTTTCAGCCATTGATCGAAATCTGGCAAACCTTGCATGAAGCGCCCGAACGATTGAAAGAATGGTACGCCGAACGTTGGCATTACGTGACGAGTGGCGAAAAGGTAGCTCGTTACGAAGACATCAAAGCCCGCTACAACGCTGACCCGAATGGCGCTGACCTGCTGTTGATTTCGCGGACTTGTTACGGTGGCGTCGTGAGATTTCGTCAGGCGGACGGTTACATCTCAACGCCGTGCGGTGTGCATGATCCGATTAAGCCTGCCTCTTTTTTCTTTCGCGTAGATGAGTGGCATCGCCGCACCGAAGGCACAGAGTTTGTGGCAATGGATTATGACGCTGTGATGCGGGAAGCCAATCCGGGTGATTTGGTTTACTGCGATCCACCTTATTCCCACAGTCAGGCAATTCTTTATGGCGCGCAGTCGTTTAGTCTGGACAAGCTTTTGCAATCTATCGCGCACTGCAAACGGCGAGGCGTTTATGTGGTTTTGAGTATTGATGGAACCAAACGCTCCGGTGATTTGATTTGCGACATCCCGATTCCTGAAGGGTTGTTTGAACGAGAGGTCTTTGTGAATTGCGGACGTTCGATGCTGAAACGTTTTCAGATGGGCGGGCGTACACTGGAAAACGAAGTAGTCGCAGACAGGCTATTGCTGACGTATTGAGGCGCACAGATATGAATCAGGTTTTTATTGGCGGCTCACGAATGATTACGCGCTTGCCGCAAACCGTTCAGGAACGGCTCGACAAGCTCATCCAAAATCAATTGCCGGTGTTGATCGGCGATGCCAATGGCGCAGATAAAGGTGTGCAAGCCTATCTGGCACAGCAGCAGTATCCTCACGTCACGGTCTATTGCATGTTGCATAGCTGTCGCAACAACGTAGGGCAATGGGAGGTCAAAAGTGTCGAAGCGCAAAAGGGTGACAAAGGGCTGACTTATTTCGCCCGCAAAGATGAACAGATGGCGCGCGACGCGGCTTATGGCTTGATGCTGTGGGATGGGCAAAGCAACGGCACGTTGAACAACATGCTCAACCTGTTAGCAGAAGATAAAAAAGTTGTGGTGTTTCTGAGCCGCGATGAGTCGTGGCATACGTTGCGCAACGCAGATGACCTGACCAAGTTATTAGCAACTTGTGATGCTGTGGCGTTGACGACATTTGAAAAGAAACTGAATTTGTCAGCGCGTATGGGTGCGCAACAGTTGGATTTGTTGGCGGCATAACGTCGCTTGAGATTGATTTATGGCACGCGGTGATTTTCGTGAAAACCTGGCGATGGCGTTCGACACGTTGTTGGCGAACAAGACGCGTTCGTTCCTGACCATTCTCGGCGTCGTGATCGGTACGATGACGGTGATCGTGATTGCGGCTTTTGTTTCGGGCATCAGCGAGCGTGTGTCTACGGAAATTGAGGCTTTCGGCGCGAATGCGATTTATATTTTTAAGTTCGATCCGGGGTTTAATTTCAATCCGACGTTTGAAGAGCGTACGCGCAAGCCGCTCAGTTATGCCGACGCGATGGCGATCAAGAGCGAGTGTCCTTCGGTTGAAGAAGTTACCGCGCTGATGTCGCCCGTAGATTTCTTGCAAGGCCCGATGGCTGACCGCGTGAAGATTCGCTATCAAGACATAGAGATGGTGAACGCGACGGTGTCGGGCATCTTCCCGTCGTATTTCAGGATGGGTACGATTGAGGTCTCTGAAGGCCGCGCCTTTACCGAAGGCGAAAACATGACGCGCGCCGATGTCTGTGTGATCGGGCGCGACGTAGCCAATACGTTGTTCCCGATGATCAATGCCTTGGGGCAGAAGCTCACGTTTAACGGACGCACTTATGAAATCGTCGGCGTACTCAAACAGCGCGATTTTTTTCTACAGCCCTCAGACGATCCGGGCAATGAGAACAAAGCAGTCTATGTGCCTTATGAAACGATTCGCAAAATCTATCCGAACGTGAAAGAGCATTTCATCATCGCGCAAGGGCGGCCCGGTCAGACTGAAAAAGCCGTCGAAGAAATTCGCGGCGCGTTGCGCAAGTCACGCAAAGTCGCTTTTTCCGACCCAGACAGTTTCGGCATTCAAACTTCGAAGGGGCTGGTTGAACAGTTCGGCCAAATCACGGGCGGCATCTTTTTGTTAATGGTGGCGATCTCCTCAGTCGGCTTGCTGATCGGCGGCATCGGCGTGATGAATATCATGCTGGTCAGCGTCACCGAACGCACCAGAGAGATCGGCGTACGCAAAGCCATCGGCGCGAAACGCAGCGACATCATTCAGCAGTTTTTGATCGAAGCGGCTACGTTGACAGGTTTCGGCGGATTGCTGGGCATACTGCTGGGCTGGGGCTTGGCGTTAATCATCAGAATGTTTATGCCGACTTATGTGCCGCTGTGGGCTCCCATCGCGGGCTTTGTCGTATCGGTTTCTCTGGGCGTCGGCTTCGGGTTGTGGCCCGCAATGAAAGCGGCGCGACTCGATCCGATTGAAGCCTTACGCTACGAATGATGCGGTACGAGAAGCGGTAGCGACTTGGTGATTCCGATTAGCGCGCCTTGAGAGCCACCGAGTCGCTACCGCTCCTCGTACTGCATCGAATCACAACAGGCTCAATAACTCAGTGCCATACTTGCCGATCTTGGCCGAACCTAAGCCGTAAATTTCCTTCAGCGCTTCCAGCGAGCGCGGACGTTGAATCGCCAACTCTTCAATCGTGCGATCCTGACAGATGAAATAGAGCGGCACCCGATCTTTTTCGGCGTGCTGTTTGCGCCAGGCGTTGAGGCGTTCGGCGCGTTGGCGTTCTTCGCCCGTAAAAGGACGACCATTGCTCGCCTTTTCAAACGTAGCCTCGACGAATTCCTTTTCGTTTTCGCGGCGCAAGCGAGCGCGGCGCAATTCAGCCTCGAGCTTGCCCGCTGCGCGCAGCCGGTCGGTCAGCGTTTGATAGACGCGCAAGGCGATGATCGCATCCATCGCGGCGTAATCGAGTTGCGCGCGCGACAGCGGACGCAAACGCCAGTTGCTGCGTTGATAAGTTTTGTCGAGCGTCACGTCGAAAAGATATTGCGACACCGAAGCCAGACTGTAAGACGGCAAGTTCAAGGTGCGGCGCGCCAGGCGCAACGTGTCTACGAAACCTTCCGGTAGAAAACCTTCGCTGCGCAAAATGCCGTCGTCGAAACGTGCGTTGTGAGCGGCCATCAACACTTCAGGCTTTTCGATCAGGTCGGTCGCGTGGCCGATGCCCGCCGCCAGGGCGTCAATCACCAAGACCTCCCCGCTGGGCGCGGCCAGTTGCAACAAACTCAGGCGATGTTGCTTGGTGTGAAAGTCCTGAAAGGTTTCGGTGTCGAGACCGATGACCGGCTGTTGCAGGAATACGGCGAGCGCGGCGCGTGTTTCTTCGGGATCAACTAGGTAACGGTAAGCAAGCGATTGATTCAAAACTCCCTGTCTTTCTGCGGCGTGTGCTTTTGATGATGCGGCGCAGACATCTTACACAGCCGCTCGCGGCTTACAAGCGCAGCCCCGCCCCGCACTTTTTTCTCATTGGAACGGCTGCCGTTCTTTTGGCTGGGCCGCGTGGTTCCGTCTGTTGCCTTTCAACGAATTGACAGCGCACCAACCCGACTTTCAAAAGATGCCATCGCGCATCCAATCATGCTCGCGCGTGTTCGTACGACACCGAAAATAAGCCGATTTTATAAGGCTCTCAGCCGTAAGCCGCCGAACTTTCTCAGCACACTTCAGTAATTCCTAGTAACACCGACCGGTGATCTGATCTGCATTCCATCTGTGGTTGAGCAACCTTGAAGGAGGTCTTTATGCGCGTTCGTCGTTCGTTCTTGTTCGTGTGGTGTGGCTTGTCTACGTGGTTGAGCCTGGCCCTCTGGTCATTTGCTGTGACTGAGACTGAGATGGCGGCTTCTTCGTTGCGTTATCGCGGCGGCGTACACAACGCTTTCAGCAAACGCGCGCTCAAGCCCAAACAGTTGCAAACGTTGCTCAAAAGTTTGCGCGCGCACAGCGGCTGGCCGCAGTTGGATTTCGATGCCGATGGTTTTCTGGTCTGCCCTGACGAAGCGCAATTCAATAGCGGCTCTGCCGCCGCACGCAAGCTCTTGTCGGCAGCGATGGATGCGCCGATGGCCTTCGATCTGGAAAGCCACACCAACACCGCCAACGTAGCTTTCGCGCGTTTAGACGTGCCCGCGCACTTTCGCAGCATGGCCTCAGGCCGTCAGATCAACGTCTATCCCGTGCAATTCGATTTCGCCGATTTCGCCGCCTTGCGCGGCGAGACGGAAGTAGTAGCGGCCTTCGACATCGGCTTGGTTTTTATGCACGAGTTGGCGCACGGCGTATGGAGCTTGCGCGACGCGCTGAGCGATGCAGATGCGCTGGGCGAATGCGAACGCTATATCAATCAAATCCGCCGCGAACTGAATTTGCCCGAACGGCAGCATTACGCCGCGCGTACCCGATCAAGCGGCGTCAGCGTCGCGGGCGGCGTTGCGCATTATGCCGAATTGCTTTTCCGGCGTAACGACGCGCGCAAGCCGGCGCACTATTACCTGCAATGGGACGCGCAACGCGTAGGGCGAACCTAGTACTCCATCACGATGAAAGCGATGGATGTAGCGCGGAGTAGTAATCCGCGCTACCAAGACTTTAAGGTTTTTCCCATCCCTCAAATTCATTATGACGAAGCACTAGCCCGTTGATCGCGTCATCATCGTGTCATCATCGTGATAGGGCCGCCAACACGCGCCCGCGATCATACTCAGTCCGAATACTTTTGGTCGCTGCGACTATACGTTGACGAAGGTCTTCGTCGCCTTCGCTGAGCGTCACCGCGCGCAACAGCACGCCCGTCATTTCATAATCCTGCGAAATATGCGTCGCCGATTCGATGGTGAGTTTCAGCACAGCGGGTTCGACGCGCCGCACGCCCATCACGGCTAACAGTACGCGCGATTGTTCAAAGGCAGTGCCGACGCCGTTCGCCGCCGTGAAAAAAGCGGGTTGGGCGGCGACCTGCGGATGTCCGCGATGCAACGCGACCAGGGCTTCGGCTTTGTCAAAGGGCCGGTTGAGCGTGCCGACAAGTTTGAGTACGCCGATGAGTTGTTCGCCCGTGAGTTCGTCGCCTTGTGCAAAAGCGGAGAGCATCAGGCCGCGTTCGTGGTCTGAATCCAGCGTAGCCGCCGCCGCAATCAGTTCGTTGATGACCGCCACGTCGCCCAGGAAACGGCGCGGGACGGCGTTGAGGGCTTCGCGCTTTTCATAGGCTGAAGTGAGGTCGCGCGCGATTTGCTTAATGACGCGCGGCACGAGCGCGGCTTCGAGCGGATGCCGACGCAACAGTTGTTCGTAATAAACGCGCTTGCCGAAATCGTCTTTGAGCAGCGGAATCACATCCAGTACGGCACTCGCTCCGCCTTGTTGGTAAAGATGCGCTACGCGGCGATCGGCGTCATAGCCGCCTTGGCGCACGGTTTCTCGCATCACCTCAGCCAGCCATTGGCGGGCGGCCTGGTCAAACGACTGCACAATATCGTTAATAAAATAGGATCGCCGCACCACGCCATCTTTATCGGTTTCGATTTCAATGTGGCGGAGCTGGGTTCCGCGCGTTTCGCGCAAGCGCACAAAGCCATTGCGTGAAAGCGACTCGATGTCGCGATAATCGGCGGTGAATTCGACTTTGCCTTTGATACGAACTTGCAAACCGCGCTCGTTGTCGGCGCGATTCATAAACCATTCGTCTACGTTGTCATTTAGGCTGTCAGGCGGCTGACTCACGATGCGCGCCCGTTGCGCGAACCCAGTCGTCACGAACGCCGTCATCAACGCCATTATCAAAAAACCGACTCGTTTGTTTTGCATGCAAAAATCTCCTCCCACCGTCACCTTGAATCATTTGAGCTGAATTGCTCGACTTCCACTTAACAGGTGAGCCTGCGAGCAAAGTATTGCGCGCACGTTAGCCGCAGTGGCTTTGCCCGCGTCCTTGAATCCGGTAAAGTCCGCTGCCGCCTGACCGCAATTCAAACAACCACGATCAAGGAGTCGCGTATGCCCCGTATAAAAGACCATCATTCCGCCGACCATTCGACGACGTTTCGCCCGTTCATCCCCGATCAAACGAAGCTGCGCGAATTGACCCCGCTGCCGCTGATTTTCGGCAAGCTGCTGGGCATCGTCTTCGGCGCGTCGTCGCTTTATCTGGTGTTGAAAACCGGCTTGACCGTAAGCGCCTCGATTCCTGTCGCCGTCATTTCGATCACGATCTTTCGCTTGCTGTCGAAAGTCGGATTGCGCAACGCCACGATTCTCGAAAACAACATCGTCCAAACCGCCGGTTCGGCGGGCGAATCCATCGCTTTTGG
>JABFSD010001225.1 GCA_013140935.1 Acidobacteriota bacterium | reverse complement strand
CCATCGCGCCGATTACGTCGGCGCAACCGCCTTATTCGCTCGTGCGCCCCGAAGCCGAAGCAGATGTCTTGCCTTACGCGCTCGCACACAACATCGGCACGTTGGTTTATTCGCCGATGGGTTCGGGCTTGCTCACCGGCGCGATGACGCGCGAACGGTTGGCAGACTTGGCGGAAGACGATTGGCGCATACGCAATCCACACTTTCAGGAACCGCTCGTCACGCGCAATCTGGCGTTCGCCGACAAGCTCAAAGAAATTGCCACCCGCCACGGACGCACCGCTGGCGAAGCCGCCATCGCCTGGACGTTGCACAACCCCGCCGTCACTGCGGCCATCGTCGGAGTCCGCAATGCCGAACAAGTCGCGGGCGTGGCGGGTGCGTTGAGCTTTCGTTTGAGTGAAGACGAGTTCGCCGAGATCGCGGCATTACGTAATGCGCTTGCCTGAAGAAATCACTTACGACCTGCCTGATGCTGAAGTGAAGCTTTATCCGACATTTTTCACTGAGGCAGAAAGCGATTCTTACTTTGCGGCCTTGCGCTCCACCACCACGTGGGGGCAAGGCCGCCTGACGCTTTACGGCAAGACTTATGACGAACCGCGACTGACGGCTTGGCATGGCGACGAAGGGAAAAGTTACAGCTACTCCGGCATCGTGCTGCATCCGCAACCGTGGACGCTGTTGCTCAACGAAATCAGAGCGCGCGTCAATGCAGCCGCGCAAACCACCTTCAACAGCGTATTGCTCAACCTTTACCGCAACGGACGCGACAGCAACGGCTGGCATCAAGACAACGAACCCGAACTCGGTCGCAATCCCGTGATCGCGTCTCTCAGCTTCGGCGCAGTGCGACGTTTTCAGATGCGGCACAAAATCCGCCAGGACCTCAAACTCAATCTCGACCTTCCGCACGGCAGCCTCTTGTTGATGACGGGCGAGACGCAACACACCTGGCAACATCAAATTCCCAAAACGGCCAAGCCCGTCGGCGAACGCATCAACCTGACCTTCCGCGTCATTCAATGACGGATAAGTGACCTAACCACGAAGAACACGAAGGAAAGAAGAGAAGAAGAAAGAAGAGAAGAAGGAGAACGACAAGCGTGAGAGTCGCCTTCTTCTCCCTGTGTTCTTCCTCTTCTTCGTGTTCTTCGTGGCCTTCGTGGTTTAAGGTTGTCATCACTTGGCGACAAATTCTCAGTTTGTCATTTCCTTTCACAGAAACTTGTCTTGGCTTGACGACACGTCAACAAGCTGTGACGCACCTCAGAGCTATCTAAAATAGGCATCGCTCAGCCTTGCAGAAATACAAATCTAATGATTGCCACAGTTAAAAATTCTTTTGCATAGGAAGGCATGGCTTGGCACGGTCGTTGCCAAAGGGTTTGCGT
This sequence comes from Acidobacteriota bacterium, assembly GCA_013140935.1. Taxonomy (GTDB): domain Bacteria; phylum Acidobacteriota; class Blastocatellia; order RBC074; family RBC074; genus JACPYM01. The sequence continues at coordinate 6,144 of JABFSD010001225.1, read as the reverse complement.
AACACGAACGACAGCGATGACGTTCACTTCACCTGGATGAGAATCGCAATGAAAACTTTGAAAACACTTTTGAAAGACTTCCTGGCGGAAGAAGGCGGGCAAGACGTCATCGAGTATTCACTCTTGCTCACGCTGATCGGTCTGACAAGCGTATTCGCGCTGACCGTCGTCGGCATCAACATCGTCACCGTTTTTGACCGCACTCTGGCGAAACTGCGCGTCGCAGATGCCGCCGTTGACATCACGAATGTCAATAACAAGTAACCGCAAGTAACAGCTTTTCTCCCCCTGCTGGCACTTAGCATCCCAAGCTGGGCCAAACCTTGAGCGAACAGCCCCCTGTCAACTCAAGGTCGCTAGCTTCTGACGCGCGCGACTGGTTTTTATCTGCTCACAGCTCCTGCCAGTCGCGCGCATCACCGTGAACGATCTTTGTATTTTACGAATTTGGCTATTTTGCTATTCCGAGATGCGTCCCACCGCGCGCTCAGATGAGGCCTTTGGCTGCCCGTTGTGTCTTACCTGCTCTCTGACACAGAGCAATAACCGCAACCCGCAACAACCCACGACAAGTCCTACCTGAAGACCGCAACACTCCTAAACATCCGCGTATCTTCACAACGGCAGCCGAAGGCCAGCTTCAATTTCTTTTCCGCCTCACCCCACTACACAGACACACTGACAGCACTCATTCCCTTCATCACCCAATTGATTCACTGACATCGCTCGTTGCTCCTTTTCCCATCCTCCAACCCAATCGTTTCTTCAACCACCAGAACACCGCCGCCACCGGCAACACGATCAACACCAGAATCGGAATCATCAACAATACGAACTGAATTACGCCCAGCACGATGCCTAACGCATTGTCTACGCCATTGGCGAAAGCCTGCCGCACCTGAAACCAAAACCCTTTGGGCGAACTCGCCAGCCTCACCGGTGCCGGCGTATGCAACGCCATCGTAATCGTCGAAAGCGCCGCCTGATTTTCAAGGAAGCGGCGTCGGCCTTCCATCTGTTCGATCTCGCCGCGCACTTCGGCAATCTGGCGCTGCACTTCGAGCGCGTCTTCGACTTTGTGCGCCGAACGCATAATCACGAGAAACTGATCTTCCAGCGCCTTCTTGGTTTTGATGCGGGCTTCGAGGTCGAGAAACTCTTCGGTCACGTCCTGCCCGCTGATCTTGTCCTGCAAAATCTTGCCGCCCGCCTTGTCGCCGAGTTGCGAACGCAGCAACTCGATTACCGTATTGAAATTCGCCGCCGGTACGCGCAACACCACGTTGACGAATACGCTACCATCGGTCTTGCGCGCTTCTGAAGTCACGACGAAGCCGCCGTTCGTTTCGGCAATCGTAGCGGCTTTGCGCTGCGCGACTTCAGGCTGATCGAGTTCGATTTCGAGATTGCCATTGCGGATGATCTTGCGATCAAAGGCTTGCGCGGCTGATTGCGAAGCGTCAACTTTGCCGAGCGTCCCGCTTTCTTGCCCTGCTTGAGGTGGCGGGCTTTCTCGGTAGGCACTCTTTGCCTTACTGAATTCCGCCACACTTTCCGCCACAACCATCGGTGGTGCAGCAGCAGGCATGGCGGTGGCCTCACTGGACCCGTTACGCACTATCACTCCCTGATTGAGTTCAGCTTCGTTACTGCGGCCACAAGCCATCAGACAAAGGGCGAATAACAATACCCACACAAAGCGTTTCTGTTGCATAAATCCTCCGAAGGTTGGCGAACTGGTTAATGAACGTAATGACCGAATGGCACTTGATTGTTTGCGGCGCGGTGAAAGAACGCAGCGCCTGTGCAGCTTTGCAAACAACTTTCCTTGCCGATCTTGCTTCATCATCGGCCTTTTGCCATGCGGCGTCACGCTCAGACGGCGTTCGGAAAGGAAAAGTTCCGATGCTATCGAACGGTTCGTTTAGATGGTTTTCACTTGGGGACGCGGTACGAACCTGAAGCGTCAGAGGAGCGCTGAAATCGCCGCGTTCAAATCCTGAACCGTTGAGATAGCCTCATCTACCTCTGCCTCGGTTATGGTGAGCGGCGAGGAAATCGGGTAGCGTGTTTCCACATTGTAGGCGTTGAAGTTTGCCAGCCTCAGGTCAAAAGCGGAAAGACTGGGTTCGATAGCACAGGCCTCAGTCAGCACTGCTGGAACGTCATGACGAAAGGAGCGATAAGGGACGCCGTATTTGATGAGCAGGGCTTTCAGCATTTTTTCCGCTGCCTGAGCTGCCAGGTATATCGCCTGTTCAAGCAAGGGTGGTGAGGCCGAGCGTAACACACGCGCAGAGCGCAGATCAGCTTGCGCCTTCGCCATCCAATCAGCAGGAATAGCGCTATCGGGCATAAAGCTCTCTCCCTTCCCGTAAAATGTCGTCCACGATAAATGGGTCGCCCAACAAGGTGGCGCGCCGCACATCGTCTTCGGTGCGCACAATGATGTCGAGCGGGATCAAGTGCTTCACCAGCGCGTGTGAGATCGCGCGTCTTTTCACGTCGCGCTCTACCGCCTGGCCCGGAACGATGACGAAAAGATCAACGTCGCTATCGTCGCGCTCTTCATGGCGCGCGCGCGAACCGAAAAGAATCACACGGGTCGCTCCGCTGGCCTCGACGATGCGCCGCACCAACGCCGCCAGAAAACGCTCATCCACTTGGCGACTGGCGCGGATAATCTCTTGATCGTTTGGTTCATTTATTACGGTGGTCATAACTCGCCTCGCCGTTTGAAATCATTGGTCGGTCATTGCCAACATAACAAGGCTGAGAATAATTTTCACGCTGTTCCGTTGGCGCTCCTTGTTTGAGTCAGGTCGTAACGGAGTTGAAAAAGTATGCGTGGACTGACATCGCCTCAGAATGGCTGCCCCATCAGATCGTTGCAAAACAATTTGCCTCGCTCACGCCTTTCGGTGATGCTTCGCCGCGCTCAAGCATAATCCACTGGCTACGCAAAAAGGAGCGCGCCTATGCAAACAAATAAACTACTGAAAGCCCTGCTCGGACTGCTTGGGTTGATTTCGTCGTGGCAAGCCGTTCACGCACAGCAGCCACAGCCTGCCAAAGCGAATGAACCTGACACAATTCGCCTCGACACCAAGCTGGCGCTGCTCAACGTCGGCGTATTCGACAAGCAAGGCCAGCCCGTCGGCCAATTGACCCAACCAGATTTCACCGTCTTCGAAAACGGCAAGCCGCAAGAGATCGCCTTTTTCAAACAGGAAGACGAGCCGATCAGTTTCGGTTTGCTGCTTGACCGCAGCCAGAGCATGGGCGAAAGCAATAAGCTCGAACAGGCCAAAGCCGTCGCGCTCGCGTTTCTGCGTGCAGGCAATCCGCGCAACGAAGCCTTTTGCATCGCCTTCAATGATTACGTGGGCGAGTTGTCTGATTACACGTCGAACTACGAACAGATCGCCAGCCCACTTACCTTGCTCAAGCCCGAAGGCGGCACGGCGCTCTATGATGCGCTGATTGCCGGACTCGACAAGTTACAACGCAGCCGCCATCCACGTCGCGCGCTCATCGTCATCACCGACGGCAGCGATCAGCACAGCAAACATACGCTCAACGAATTGCTGCGGCGCGCACAACAATCCGACGTACAAATTTATACGGTCGGATTTTACAGCCCGCTCGAAGCCTCGGTTTACAACGACGATAAAGCTACCGTGGAAACGACCGCTGGCGTGTCGGTAGCGAACCCGAAATTCATCTTTCGCGCACTGGCCGAAGAAACCGGAGCCGAAACCTTCTTCCCGCGTTCGGCCAAAGAGTTGGAACAAACCATCGCGGCCATTGCGGCGAGTTTGCGGCGGCAATACTTGCTGGCTTATTACCTGCCTGATTCACCAAGCGATAAGTCTTATCGGCAAATCGAAGTGAAGGTGCGCAACGCGGCTTTGCGCATCAAAACGCGGCGCGGCTTTCTTTCTGATGAAGCTACGGAATTGGATAAGACCAAACCGCTGGGCAAACACGCCGCCGCGTTGTTAAAACTTGATCTGAAAAATCCAGGAGAGCTGGCCGAGGCTGCGACCGAACCGCCGCCGCTTTATCGTGAGACGTTTGATCAGGCAGGAACCCATTGGCCGCAAACCGCGACGAGCATCATCGTAAAAGGCAAATACCGCGTGAACGACAAGGTTGTGCTGCCTGCTTTGCCTTATCAATACAGCGATTTTGAGGCGACTTTCAGCGTGAACTTCCTGACGCCGCCCGAACGCTCCCGACTGGATTCGGGGCAAATCCGCAATCCCACTTCGGATGTTTTCTCGGTGGCAGGCATGTCGTTCAGGATGAACGAAACAGGCTATTACCAACTCAGCGTGTCAGCCGCTCCCAATCCAGAAATCGGGATGTATCGCCTGACCAAAGTCGCAGGCGGACGGGAGATCGTGTTGATCTCATGGCGTAGGGATTCCGCCATTCGCGTGGCTTCGCAATTCAAACTCAAATGCGTAGGCGAGAAGATCGAGATTTATGCGAACGCGATGAAGCTGAACGAAATCAAAGACGCAACGCATCGCGCGGGTAAAGTGGGATTGGTCTTTAACGGCGGCACAGCGGAATTCGATAACTTGTCCATCAAACGACTTGATCGCTAATCACCAAACAAACGAGCAAAAAAAGAACGCCGCGCACAACCTGAAAAGATTGTGCGCGGCGTTTTGTTTGTTCGCCGTCAGTGACAGCAAGGGTTAGAACCGCACTCTCAAGCCCATCGAAATCACACGGCGTCCGCCGCTGTTTTCCTGGAAGTTGAAGAAGTTCAGATTGTTCAGGTTGATGCTGTTCGGAGCGCCAAACACCGGATGGTTAAGCGCGTTGATCATCTCCAAACGGTATTGCAGGTTGATGCGTTCGGTGATGTGGAACGTTTTGAACATGCTGAAATCAACCGTCTCGATGCGATCGCTGCGGAAGGTGTTACGTCCGACATTGCCGAAAGGCGTGCCAAACTTTTGCGCCGCGCCGGGGCCGTTGATGATGAACCGCACATCGTTCGGCGTCACCGGCGTGTAGATGCGGTTTCCCGCTGCATCGCGTTTGTTCAAGTCAGACATCAGGTAATAGCCCGATGAACTCGTGCGCAAAATCGGTGCGCCACCCGAAGTACCGCAGAGGCCATAAAAGACACAGGCATCTACGTCGGTAATTCCCACCGAAGTGAGCGCCGCATTCGGGTTGCCATTGAAGGCACGCACCTGAGCCACCCCGATGAAGGCATTCATATAGGTCGTGTCTTCATAAGGATTGTTCGCCGACGTCGGATGAATCGGGGTAAACCACACGCCGTTCTGAATGCGCGCCGTGCCGTTCATCTGCCAACCGCCCACGGCCAGATCAAGCCATTTCTTGCTGCTGCTCAGGAAGCGTTTGCCTTTACCGAACGGCAGCTCCCAAATCAGATTCGCCGTGAACGAATGGCGCACGTCAAAACCAGAGTCGCCTTTTTCCTCACCATTTATGCCAAGCGGGTTTTGCGCCACCGGGTTGGAGTTACCCGTGTTGAACTGGAAGACTTCGCTGACGTTATCAATCGCGTGCGACCAGGTATAGCTCGCCCCATAGATCACGTCATTTTTGAAACGGCCATCAAAGCGAGTTTGCAAACCGTGATAGGTCGAGAGTCCGCCATTGATGCGTTCGCGGGCAGCAGCGGCTTTATAAAGGCGTCCGAGACAAGCGCCTTCGTTGAAAGGCGTTGTGGCTAAGTCCATACAACCATCCGCAGCGGTAAGCGCCCTCGTGCCCGACGGCAACGCATTCGGGAAGCCCGGCAACGTGAGCGTTCTGCTGGTATTGGTAGCCGGGTCAAAATAGGGGCGGCTAAAGCCGCTCACGATATTGCCGATGAACGGATTGGCGTTGATCGTCTGAAACTGGCCTACGTTGTGATTGCCGACGTAGCGGATTTCAGCCACGTTGCGGCCAATCTCACGCTGAATGCCGAACGACCATTGATTGACGTAAGGCGAGCGCATCTGCGGGTTGATCGTCGTGCGATTCAAATAGCGCGGGTCAAAGCGATTGAAAGCGATTTGTCCGCTCGCCACCGCCGCCGCACGTACTTTATCGCCGGTCGGAGCCGCTACTGGCACCGCTGCCGCCGTTCCGCCCACCGTCGTCAGG
>JABFSD010000312.1 GCA_013140935.1 Acidobacteriota bacterium | reverse complement strand
GTCGAGATATTCAGCATCAGGTTATAAAACGTTGCGTCATAAGCCTGACCGAAACCACCGCGAATCGTCGTCTTGTCAGTGCCCACCAGCTTGCCCAGAAAACCATCGCCAAAACGCGGCGAATAAACAAAACCCAAACGCGGGGCAAAGTTATTGGCATCCACCGGAATGCGCGGGTTGGTGCGCGCTTCAATCGGCAGGGTTTGCAACCAGAAGGCTTTCGCCGGATCGTTTTCACGTTGCACCGTTACGTCATTGAGCAAATTGATCGGTTGCCCCGTGTATTCGTAACGCGCGCCCAGATTCAGCGTGAAGTTCGGGCGAATGCGCCAGTCATCTTGAAAGTAATAGAACTGGTCAATTTCGCCATAAACCAACGTTGCCGGGCCTAAGGCTACGGTCAGCGTCGTTGGCGTGTTGGCGGCAAATTGCGCCAACGTATCGAACTGGAAGTTGCCGTTGACATTGGGTAGAAAAGGAGCCGTGTTTTCGAGCTTGCGAATATCCATGCCCATCTTCATCTGATGGTTGCCCAAACTGATGCCCAGGTTATCGCTGAATTGATATGATTCCACGCTGCGGCCTTGCGGCAGGTTCGTGGCCGGGCCAATGCCCAGCACGGCAGCGCCATTCGCCGCAGTGAAAGTCGTCGTCAAACGCGCAAACGCCTGATCAATTTTTTCGACTTCAGGGATTTGCCCTTTACCGCCTTGCGTGCCACCGCCGAACAACACAAACAGTTTCGAATAATTAAACCGAAACTCGTTGTTCATCCGCGAATTGATTGTCCAGTTCCAGCCGCCGCCGGTTTGCCGTGACAGCGCGGGGTTATCGAACGTCCAACCGTCAACGCCTACGCCAGAGTTCACGTTAGGGGATTTCTGCCAGAAATAACGTCCCCAGAAACGATGTTTTTCGGTCAGGTTGGCGTCACCGCGCACGGTGTATTCATCCTGACGGTTGTTGAAAGGAACCAACCGACGAACTGCCGCCATCGGAACGACCGTCGTGCCAATTGTGATGGATGATTGCGCTACATCAGGGCGAATCGTCGGATTTCCCAAGGGCAGATTGAACGCCGAGTAATCAGCGTAATACTGAATCGCCGCATTGTTGGGATAAGCCGCTTTGAGCGCCGCAATGCCCGCCTGCGTCGGCGCAAGCGAAGTCGTCGTCAAATCAAGCAACTGCGGATTGCGACGAAAGAATCCGGTCGTATAGAAAAAAACTTTATTCTTGATGACCGGGCCGCCTACGGCATAAGTGAAAATATTGTTCAGGCTAGGCTGCGGATTTTTATCACCTCTGCGCCGTTCGATGTTGGTCAGCGAGTTGAAGTTCTTGTTGTCCTGATGATCCCAACCCGCCGAGCCGTGATAAGCATTCGTGCCAGAGCGGCTGACGTAATTAACGATCGCGCCAGAGTTACGTCCGTATTCCGCCGAAAAGTTGTTGGTGACGATTTGAATTTCGCCGACCACATCGGGGTTGCGCACGAAATAGTTCGGGCCGCCGATGGAAAGGTCATTGTTGTCTACGCCGTCAATCGTGAAGTTATTCGAACGCGCGCGTTGCCCGTTCGCCGAGATCGTCACGCCATTGCCGTTCACGTTGCCGAAACCGACCGTCACGCCGGGAGCTTGCAAGGCAATACGATCTAAACCACCGCCCGGCGTATTGACCGGCAGATCGGCTACCTTGCGTTGTTGAAACGTAGTGGAAATTTGCACCGAGTCTTTTTCAACCAGCGCGGCTTCTGCGCCACCTTGCACGTTGACGACTTCGCTAATCGCGCCCGGTTGCAGCGCAGCATCAATCACCGTGTCTTTACCTAGCGAAACAGCAACGTCGGTATATTCAGCTTTCTTGAAGCCCTGAGCTTCGACCGACATGTTGTAATTGCCCGGCAACATACGTGGAACGGAGTAAAGCCCTTCGCTGTTGCTAGTGATTTTGAACTCGGCACCTGTCGCCGGGCTTTTTACGGTAACGTTGGCGTTCGCAATCGCAGCACCGCTGGCATCGGTCACGACGCCGCGAATGCCGCCCGTCGCAGTTTGCGCATACATCGCGGTGACCGCACACAACAACATCGCGGTCACCAGCAACGCACGTTGCGCCAAAGAGAACATCCTGGAAAATCGCATTACTAACCTCCTGAAGTGAGAAATGTAGATAGGGCGGAACCTGATACTTTTAAGAGGAGCCGCCTAGTAAACCAAACCTATATCCAAAATTTCGGATGGACTGTTGTTATTTATTGATTAATCTGGAAATCAGGGCAGAAAAAGAGAGTTCTTTGCCTGATAAGGATTGGGCAGGCAACACAAGTGCCAATGTTTTGTAAAAAAACTCTGGACTCACCTAACGGGCTTGGCGGTGGCAGGTCGTAACACTCACGCAAACAGCAATTTCAATCCGGCAATGGTGAGTACGACGGCGAGGAGTCGTTTGATGGCTTCAGGGGCAAAACGCTGACTGCCCAGATAACTGCCGAACGCTCCGCCCGCCAACGCCGAAGCCGCCAGCGGAACGGCAAAGAAAGGCAGTTGGCGCGTGTTGCTGATGTTGCCCAACAAGCCTGACAGCGAATTGCAGAGAATGAACAGAGCCGATACGCCCGCTGCCGTCTTGGTCGTCGCCCATCGTTTGAGTAACAACACCGGCGTCAGAAAAATCCCGCCGCCCGTACCCGTCAAGCCCGATAGCAAACCGAGTCCGCCACCGACTGCGATAGAAAGCGATTCAGCAGGCATCTGGGTTGTTTCAGTTTCACGCGGCTTCCACCAAAAGCGGATGGCAGAAAAGAGCAGCACTACGCCGACCAATATCTTGAAGCCCTTGGTCGGGATGGTGAGGTATCCGCCCACGAACGCCAGCGGAATCGAACCCAACGCAAAGGGCCAAAACAAGCGCCACGAGAAATGTCCGGCGCGGCGGAACTGCCACGTCGTCAGAGCCGCGACCAATACGTTTAACACTAATGCGGCGGGCCGAATGGTTTTGTCAGCCAAGCCGAACAGCGTCATCACGGCGATGTAACCGGATGCGCCCGCGTGGCCTACGGCGGAATAGAGAAAGGCGACGAGCAGGATGGCGGCGCAGAGCAAGGGCAGGAGTTCGTTGTTCATAGCGATGGCAGTGAGGCTACTGAGGTTTGCGCGAACAGGCAACTCAACCCATGAAACCCAAATTCGGTTTGGCGAAGCGTCCGATGTTTGGTACGACCAGCGGCATTTCGGTTGCGCTCACGCCGAACCAGCGCGCCAGTGTTGCGGCGTATTCATCCACCGACGTCGTAGGAATCCAGCGTCCCGACGTGCTGTCGTCAGGGCCTTCTTCGACTTGCACGGGCATCTTGCCGTAAAGGTCTCCGCCTTTGACTGCGCCGCCGAGAATCAAGTGATGATTACCCCAGCCGTGATCGGAACCCAGTCCGGTCGAATGCCACGTGCGCCCGAACTCTGAAGTCGTAAACGTAGTGACCTTATCGGCAATGCCGAGCTCGACGGTCGCCTGATAAAACGCGGCGAGCGATTGGCTGACCTCGCGCAACAGCGTGGCGTGCGTTTCGTATTGCGCGCCATGCGTATCGAAGCCGTCAATCGCGCAATAAAAAATCTGCCGCTTGATGCCCAACGGTTCACGTACCGACAACAGCCGCGCGATCATTTTCAACTGCGCCCCTAAATCGGTTTCAGGAAAGTAAGTCACAGGCGGCGGCGTTACGCCCAAGGCGGTTTTGAGTTTGAGATTGTTTTCAATCGCGCGTTTGGTCAGGTCGCGGTAAGCGCGCTCGAACAGGTTGTTGGGTTCGAGCGCGAGAATTTCGCGGACGGCGACTTCGCGCATGTCAGGGTTCGAGCCTTCAAAATAATCGAGCAAGCCTACGCTGCCTTCGGGCGAGATTTGATAGGGGATGACTTGTTCGGCTGACTGAAACAGGTTGTTGCCCGAAATCGAAACCGACAGCGAAAGCCGCGCATTCGCATTCAACGCGCGCAGCGCATCGGCCAAACGTCCGCCCCAGCCGGTGCGCGCATCGTGGCGATCCGGCAAAGACGTATGCCAGTAATTCATCTGGTCGGTATGCGAAAACAACAAGCGCGGCGTGGCGCTGCTGCCTGCGAGATATTGTTCGCGCGTGAGCGGCGCATTGAGCAAGCCGGTGTTGGCGAGGATGGCGAGTTTCTTTTGCGCAAACAGCGGCTGCAACTCGGTCAAGCTCGGATGCAAGCCCCACTCGCGTCCGTCGCTCGTCGCAGGCGTAATCGGTAAGAGCGCCTGTCTTCCCACCGCCAACCTATCTCGGCCAATCGCGTAGTTGCGATATTCGTCGAAGCCGCGCGCGACGAGCATGTTATCTCCGTCGTTGCCGCCTGACAGATAGATGCACACCAGTGCTTTGAAATCATTGGCCTGTGAAGTGGCGGCGAGCGTGCGTTGCAAGTCGCCGAGCATGCCGTGGGCGCAGGCCGTGCCTAGCGCGGTGTTTAAGGTTTGCCGAATAAATCGGCGGCGAGTGGTTTTCATAACATTCGTTGGCGAACGCGTTATTTCTGAATCACAAATTCCGGCGCAAACACGATCAAGTAAACCGCCGTTTGCACGCGCTCAGTTACATTTTGCGACGGCACTGCGTTGACGGCTTTGACCAACGCAGCGCGCAAGCCGGGCGACATCGCGCCGGAAAGCAACAGCACATCCAGCTTATCCACCAACGTAGCAGGCGTCGCCGCGAACGGCGTGAAATCGGTGTAAGTCAGATTCACCATGTGTGCGCCTTCGTCGTAGCCGTAAAAAATAAACACCTTGAAATAGTTCGCCGTCGCAATGACCGTCGCGTCGTTGGAAAGTTGAAATTCGGGTGCAACCAAGCCTGCCGCCGAAAGCGCGCCGGGATATTGAAACGTAGGCGAAAAGAAATTGAATACATTGGGCGACCGCAAAAAATTTTGTCCGAGGTCGCCCCACGGATGTTCGGCGTAATGATAACGATAGCGTCCGCTCGGCGAACTGCCGCGAAAGGCCCGCAACAACGTCGTCAATCGCATCACCGGTTCGCGCAACTTGCCGTAACCTTGCTGCGTCACGACCTCCAAACTGCGCGCTTCATAGTCCATCAGGATGGCGCGTACCACTGCGCGCAAATCGCCGCGCACACCGCTGCCGTTGTTGTTGAACACAGAAGCTACGCGATAGACGTAAGCAGGACTCGGATTGCTCGTGACCAGTTTTTGAATGAGTTGTCGGCTGATGAAAGGCGCTACGTTGGGATGAGCGAATACGTTGTCGAGCGCGTCTTTCAAATCCTTTGCGCCGGTTTGATTGGCGGGCAGCGTGACGCCGCCCAACAAACGCTTCTCGCCCGTCGTGTGATGATTGGGAAAGTTAATCATCGGGATGCGATAGCTTTGCGACACCGGTATAAACCACTGATCGGGATTGTTCGGATTGTTCCCGCCCCAACACCAACCGGTCAGCACGCGGGCGAATCCGGTGACGGTCTCTTGCGTGTAAGTCGCTTGCGGCAGCCCGTTCGCGTCGAGTTGCAACGAACCGTCGGGATGCAGCTTGTTCAAACCGATGCTGAAAAGTTGCAACAACTCGCGCGCGTAGTTTTCGTTGGGAACTGTGCCGAGAATCGGGTCTTCTTTGTCGTTGCGCAATACGTTTTGAAACGCGCCCATCGCGGGGTTGAGCGTGAGAGCTTCGAGCAACGCGCGGTAATTGCCGAAAGCATGTTCGGCCAACAGATCGTAATAAGTCGCCAGCGCATCGGCGTTATCTGACAAGCCGTCGGCGAATTCAGAGACGACGAGAATCTGGTGCAAGGCAAAAGTGACGCGCTGACGCAACTGATCGTCGCCGTTGATGGCTTGCTGCCACGTAGATTCAATCACGTCATTCGAACCCGGACGCATGCCGCTGCTGTTCTTGAGTTGATCCATCACGTCGAGATGTTTGACGCGCGGTTTGGCGAACTGTTCATCGAGCCACGCGGCATATCCGCGCTGTTGCACTTTCGTGATTTCGGGCGAGGTCGGCCCAAACGTAGCCTGCGTCAAAAACCTTGCGGCATCGCGCGCCGTCGGCGACGCACTTGGCAAAGGCGGCGGCGCAACGGGCGGCGTGAATTCAGACGAACCCAGTTGCAAGCCGAAATGTCCGCGCAACTCGCCGGATGGATAACGCGAAGTTTGAACTACGAGATAAACGCGACCGGCTTTGAGCGCGGTGACGATTTCAGGTGAGACGTTCCAGACAAACGAGTCATCGCTTTCCGGTTCGCCCGTGTCGAGGTCGTAAATCACCGGCCCCGTCGCCGTCGGATCAGCCGGGCCGCGTACGTGCGACGATGTTTTCGCCGTCGTCAGATTGCCGAAGCTGGCACGCAAGGCAACTGACTTTTCATCCGCGCTGAGTTTGAGTGTGGCTACGCCGGAAGCACTCGAAACCGCGTTCGCCACCGGACGCAGATTGGCGACAAACAACGTCGTCGCGTTGATGCCTTTCATAATCAGTTTGACGCGATTGGTGGTTTGTCCGCTGACGGTGATGGCGAGTTCGCCTTCGTTGCGTCCGGCGAGGCTGCGCGGCAAGCGCAAGTTGAGTTGATCGAGTCCCGCAAAAGAACCTTGCGCGGCGGCGGCGATGACTTCGACAGGTTGTCCGGCAAAGGTTGCGCTGACTTGATCGAGCGCCGTGCGCTTGCGCCAACCCGTGCCGTAAACGATCAGGAAAAGCTGTTCGCTCTCTGCGCCGAAATCTACCGGGATGGGTACGAAGCGGCTGCTCACCGTGTCGAAGCGCACGACGGCTTCGTAACTCAGCGAACCGTCGCCTTTCGCGCGCAATACCTGCGCCGCCGGCCATCCGCTGCCGCTGGCATCGGCGGTGAAAATTGCCGGAGCAGTATTGGTAATGTTGATCGTACCGCTGCGCGTTTGGCCTTGTGCATTGCGTACCGTGACGGTGGCCGCGCCGACAGCGCATTCAGCAGGTACGAGATAATTGATTTGCGTAGGCGAGACGAAAAACAGCGGCGCGGGACGTTCGACATTCGCGCTGTCGCGCACCGTCACGGTCGTGCCTGCTAACGTCGTCGGCAACGGCAAAGTACGCGCGACTTGCGTCGCTTGCGCGAGTCCGCTGCCAAAGCCTGCGGCAATCGCATCAGGCGACAGCGCGGTTTGATAACTCGCAGCCGAAACCGACGTGAACGAGCTTTGTGCCCACGCGGCAGGCACAGCAGCGCATAGCCAAAGCAGTAGCCAGAGAGGACGCATCATAAGATTCATAGCACCAAATCAGCGGGGCTTAACGGAAACGCGACGAAAGGTAGGAATGCCGAAAGTCGTCGCCAGTGCGGGGCAGGGTCGGAATGAGAACTCGTGGGGCTTCGTAGTGAGTCGCTCGAACGTTCGAGCGGCGCGCAGCATACGCAAAGGTCGGCTTTGGCTCAAGAGATTTCTTTGGTGCGCCAGCGGGACGCTGGCGCACCAAAGTCGGTAAATTTTTCCTATCGTCAGAATGAAAT
>JABFSD010000413.1 GCA_013140935.1 Acidobacteriota bacterium | reverse complement strand
CCTGTTTACCGATAAAGGTTGGACGGTCATCACGTCAGCCTCTGCCAACGAACTCGCGCAAGAAGGCCCGCACTGGAAGCTCAATGACAACCTGGGCCACGGCGTATTCACCTGGGCCTTGCTCAAAGGCTTGCAAGGCGAAGCCGACAAGAATCGTGACTGCAAGATTACAGCGGCGGAATTGAGCGGTTATGTGAGTGCGACGGTCAGCGGCGCTACGGGCAAGGCGCAAAATCCGCAAACGCTGCCGGGCGGCAACGGCGATATGGTCATCGCCGTGTTAAATTGCGGCGGCGGCGCGAAGAATTGATAGTCAGTAGATCACGAAATGCCGCGTCACGCTGATGCGGTACAGGGAGCGGTAGCGACTTGGTGCATCTCCAGTGCGTCCGACTTGGAAGTACCAGGTCGCTACCGCTCCCTGTACCGCATCGTTTCGTGATCTACTGATAGTCGCCTGCGCAGCCGTTTTGGGCCGCCTCGTTACATACCTTTGGGAGTTTCACAGATGGTAAAATACAGCTTTGTCACTTTGTGCATTGCCTGCTTTCTTTTCGCGCCGTGGCGGTTCTCGCAAGCGCAGCGCGGACAAGGCACGGGCCAGCCCAATCGTCCGCCCAATGGTCAGTTAGTTGCGGGGCAATATCACGCGCTGTTGATTGGCGTGGCCGATTACGCCGACCCGCGCGTGAACGATCTCGATTACCCGCTGCGCGATGCGGAGCGCGTCAAACAGGTGTTGACGACACATTACAGCTTTGCCTCGACCAACATCGTTACGCTTCCCAATCCTTCGCGCGAACGCATCATTGCCGAACTCGAAGCGTTGGCCGAACGGCTGAGCGCGGACGATCACCTGCTGGTCTTTTATGCCGGACACGGTTACTGGAACGAAGCGATTCAGCAAGGCTATTGGTTGCCGAGTAATGCGCAACGGGCTTCGCGCACCAATTGGATTTCCAACGGCGAATTGCGCGACCTGATTCGGGCGATCAAGGCGCGGCATACACTGTTGATTTCGGATGCGTGTTTCAGCGGCGGCCTGTTTGTGACGCGCGAAGTCTTCACGCGCGAAGCCGCGCTCGCCGAGGTAGATCGCTTGCCCAGCCGCACGGCGATGACCAGCGGCGCGTTGACCACCGTGCCCGACCGCAGTGTCTTTATGGAATATCTGATTGACCGGCTCGAAAAAAACGCCGCGCCTTATCTGTTCGCGCAAGACCTTTTCACGCAATTGCGCCAGCCGGTCATTAACAACAGCAAGCGGCAAGCCGATGGCAGCCTTCCGACGCCACGTTACGGCGTGATTCAGGAAACCAACGACCAGGGCGGCGATTTTATTTTTCTGCGCAAAACGTTGCCGGTCGTCGCTGCGCCGCTGCCCGCGCCTACGCCAAGCCTTGACCCGGCGGCGCTGGAATTCGCGCTCTGGCAAAGCGCCGACCGCAGCAATGAATGCAGCGAGTTTGAAGAATACCTGCGGCAATATCCTGGCGGGCGTTTCGCGGTGAGCGCGCGCAATCGTAAAGCTAGGGTGTGTACGCCTGTACCGGTGAACGCGACGCCGGTCAGCAACCCTGCGCCCAGCGCGCGGATGAGCGTGGCAGGCGTGCCGCTGGTGGCGATGAATTTCACGACCGCCAACGTCAACGCGCAGGGACAGAAGATCAACGAACGGCAAGCGCAATGCTGGGGCTTCACCGACGCGCTGCCGGGCAATGTGCCGCTCGAAATGGTCGAGGTAGAAGGCGGCGAATTCATGATGGGGTCGAACGATGGAGATGGCGACGAAAAGCCAATACACCGTGTGCGGCTCAAAGGGTTTGCTATGGGCAAATACGAAATCACACAGCGGCAATGGCGCGCGGTGATGGGCGGCTTACCTGAAGCGATGAATGATCTGAGCGCCGCTTTTAAAGGCGACGACTTGCCGGTGGTGCGCGTGTCGTGGGAGGACGTGCAGGGCTTTCTGAAAAAACTGGGCAAGGGTTATCGCCTGCCCAGCGAAGCGGAGTGGGAATATGCCGCACGGGCTGGCACGACGACGGCGTTTGCCTTTGGGCCGACGATCAGCCCGGCAGTGGTGAATTACAACGGCAATTATCCGCACGGGCAGGCGGTGGAAGGGCTATATCGGGAACATCCGGTGAGTGCCGGCAGCTTTCCGGCGAATGCCTGGGGCCTGTTCGATATGCACGGCAACGTGTGGGAGTGGTGTCAGGATCAATGGCACGACAGTTATAACAACGCGCCGAGTGATGGACGGCCGTGGGAGGATATATCCGTACCTGGCTCGAACCGTGTCTATCGCGGCGGCGGTTGGAACGGCGGCGCCGTCTATTGCCGGTCGGCGAATCGCATTGGGGCACGCCCGGCGAGCGCGGCAATAGCCTCGGTTTCCGCCTTGTGAGGACGTATTGATTTGCCCTTTTACCATTTTACCTGAGCCTGTTTTTCGAGTTGGAACGCTTAAGAGCATGAAGAGCAGCGCGAAGGACTGAACGAAGCGAAGATGAGGCTGTCGTAGCGAAGCCGACAGCCTCATCGAAGCGAAGTCAGTCCGAAGCGGCGGACATGAGGAGAAGAGAAAACCCAGCGCGAAGCGCTCGAATTTTTTTGGAATCTGGCGATATGCAAGCACGCGTGATTACTTTGCGGTTCAACTCGATGATGGAAGCCTTTGACGATGCGCCGTTGCGCGATTTCATCAAAGACAAAGAGGTGCTGGCGTTGAACGATCATTTTTTTGTGCGCAACGAAGTGCCTTATCTGGCGGTGATGGTGAATTACCACCTGACGGCTTTGCCGCTGCCCAAGGCGGCGGTGGCCGGCACGGCAGACCCGACGCGCAAGGCGTCAGACGAGTCGTGGCGGCATTTGATGACCGAGACTGACGTGCCGCTCTTCAACAGCTTGCGCGACTGGCGCGCGGCGCGCTGCAAACAGGATGGCGTGCCGCCTTACATCATTTGCACCAATCGCCAACTGGCGGCGCTGATCGTGGCGCGGCCCGCTTCGTTGGCGGCCATCGGGCGCATCGAAGGTTTCGGCGCGGCCAAGCTCGAAAAATACGGGAGCGAGTTACTGGCGTTTTTTACGAAGCCTGTAGCTGCCGAGGTAGCAGCGGCAAGCGCGCCTGTTCCGACGGAAAATGCTGAGGTGGTTGGAAAAGTTGAAGATTCTTTAGCTCCGTAGGAGCGGCCTGTTTATAGCAACGGCGCGGACGATTCCCCAAGCTCCGTAGGAGCGGCCTGTGCTACGTGCCGCTCCTACGGAGCTTGAAGAATTGCTGCCTCTTCGTTCTATAAACAGGCCGCTCCTACGGAGCTAACTTTTCCAATAACCTTTGAAAGCAGCGAGGAAAAATCCCATGAATAAAAAGCCGATACACCCGGACGGCGATTTGCCGGTATTCGTCAAATGGATGGAATTTCTGGAATGGTTGCTGCCGACGACCGACAAGTTTCCGCGCAAGGTCAGGCATAGTTTCGGGCAGCGCATCGAAGAGTTGGCGCTGGATGTGGTCGAAGATTTGATCGAAGCGCGCTATCACCGTGACCGGCAGGCGATGCTCCGACGCGCCAATCTGCGGCTCGAAAAATTGCGCATTCTTTTGCGCCTGAGCCACAAGCTGCGTTATTTGCCGCACACGAGTTATGAACACGCCATGAAATCCATCAACGAAACGGGCCGTATGCTGGGCGGCTGGTTCAAAAAGGGCGAGGGCGAGGGCGAGGGCGCTGCGGCATGAAAAGGCATGGCTATCTTTTTGAAGAGATCACTTTGTTCGCCAATCTCTTGTCGGCGGCGCACAGAGCTTTGCGCGGCCATCAAAAGAATCTCGCCGGAGCGCGGTTGGTGTTTCACCTCGAACCCGAATTGCTCGCGTTGCAAGCCGAACTCAGGGACGGAACCTATCAACCGCGTCCTTATCGCGTATTTGAAATTTACGAACCGAAACGCCGGATGATCTGCGCCGCCGACTTGCGCGACCGGGTCGTGCATCACGCGCTTTGCCACGTCATCGGACCGATTTTTGAACGCTCGATGATTGCTGATTCCTTTGCCTGCCGCGTCGGCAAAGGCGCGCACGCCGCTGTCGCCCGCGCCCAGCATTTTGCCCGCCGCCACCGCTATTATTTGCAATGCGACGTGAGCCAATATTTCGCCAGCATTGACCACGCGGTGTTAAAGGCCTTGTTGCGGCGCAAGCTCAAAGACGCGCGCGCGCTGTCACTGCTCGATCAAATCATTGATTTTCCCTTGCCCATTGCCACGCAGCCTGAGGTGGGATTGCCCATTGGAAATTTGACCAGCCAGCATTTCGCCAATCTTTATCTGAGCGAACTGGATCATTTCGTGAAAGAGCGGCTGCGGATGAAAGGTTACCTGCGTTACATGGATGATTTCGTCGTCTTTGGCGCTGATAAAGCGTCGTTGCGCGCGGTGCATGCGGCGGCGCAGGAATTTCTGGCTGAGAACCTGCGGCTGCAATTGAAAGAGCGCGCCACGGTGTTGGCTCCGGTGTCGCAGGGGCTGTCGTTGCTGGGCTTTCGCGTTTTTCCGCAACTGGTCAGGCTGAAGGGAGAAAAATGGCGGCGCTTGCAACATCGCATTCGCGCGCGAGAAGCCGCCTTTGGTAAAGGCGCTTTGACCGAAGCAGACTTATCGCGCTCCGTGGGCAGCATGCTCGGCCACGTCGTGCATGCCGACACGCTGCGGGCGCGGCAACAATTTTTTTATTCGAGTTGAGAGGCAGGCCGTACCTGGCTCGAACCGTGTCAATCGCGGCGGCAGTTGGAACAACAACGCCGTCAATTGCCGGTCGGCGAATCGCAATAGGAACACGCCCGGCAAGCGCGACAATAACCTCGGTTTCCGCCTTGTGAGCACTCAACATTGCCGGTGGCGCAAACGTTTACGAACGTGGCGCGCGTGCAAAAGGTTCAGTCCCGGCCTCGCCTGCTTGCGCCAAAGGCTGTCCGACAACCTTTGGACAAACAACCCAAGCAGCCGGCGTGCGGTAGACTTCTACGTTCGATGCTTGCCGTCTGCTGATCTTCACCCAACAAACCAAGGAATTTACTTTTGCGTTGACTCAAACTTCAAAATTCTCGTCACTGAATCATTCGCCGGAACCAGCCGCAAAGTATTTTCCAACTGAAACACCACGCGCGTACCCGTCGGCAAAAATATATTGCGGCGCGAAAAGATCAAACGAACGACGCCAGCGGTGGCAGTACCGAGTTCGTAAAGGATGCCGGTGGCTTGCATGCGATTGGCGATGGTTTGGACGCGGATGTCTACGTTGCTGCCGGCGGGGTCGTAGCTGAAAGTCTGAGGCCGTGAGTTACGGGTGCCGGTGATGCCTTCGTGGTGTTTTTTGCGCACGAGTACCAGCGGGTTGCCGGTTTCAGGCGTTTGCGCGTAATCCAAAATATGGTCGAAGCTCAGCCGCCACGTTTTATTACACAAAGCCGGATGCAGCGGGACGCTGGGTTGTCCGGCTGTCGCTTCACAGGAAAAACCTTCTATTCCCTGCCCAATCAAAAAAGGATCGAGCCATAAAACCACTTCGCCGGGATGGCCGAAATAACTGCCGGGGCGTACGGCGGCTTTTAAGCGCAGACGGGTTTGAGCCGGCAGGACAATCACGCCTTTATCGGTTTTCAGCGGTTCAGCCAGCGTCGCGGGAATCTCAAAGATACGCGCTTGGCGTACGTCGGAAGTAACATAACGAGCCAGATCAACTTCCAGCAACGGGGCCTGGGCGAACTTGATTTCCAGGCGTTCGTTGTCTTCAGTCGCCGCCTGCGGGGGGGCCGCGTTCGCTTCCTGGGCTGCTGCGGGCGTGTAACTCAGTAACACAAAAAATAGCAAAATCATCTTCGGTAAAATATTCATCTCGGATTCCTCGAAAATATATACGGCTTTCAATTGCGTTTACGGGACGCAGTGCGATGTAGCGCGGATTACTAATCCGCGCTACATCGCACAATCCCTTACACCGAAGTGAAAACCGGCTTAAGTTGCGGAAAAAACGCCGCCCGTTGGCTTACTCACAAGTAAGGCAACGGGCGGCAGGGATACCCTAAGGGCTGACTAAAGAGTTAGTCGGTTAGCGGCGTCCGATGGGCAGGCGGCATTCGATGTAAGTGTGCCCGTTGGTCGGGTCAATCACCGCGAAACGCATGTCGTCGTGGCTCGGATTCGTGGGCACTGTGTCTACGTGGTAGTACTGGCCGTTGATCGTGAATTGCTGGATCACGCCGACGGCGGTGCGGATGCGGACGCGCGCGGGGTAACGCGGCGCAGTGATCGTCGCGCAATACCATTCGCCGCGTTGAATGCGGTCATAAGGGTAAGGGCGGCTTTCGCCGATGACTTGATTCTTGGCATTGCGGAACACGACGTTGGCGGGCGCTTGTACGGCGGCGCTGGCGGTCGGAGCGATCCACGACGTGGTGCCGGTGAAATCAGCCGTGAACAGGCTCAGGGCGCATACGAACGCGGCGCAGAGCGAGAGCGTCAGAGCGAAGGTGGCGAGTTTTTTGGTTACGGTTTGCATTGGGAAATTCCTCCATTGAGTAAGGTCTGTGAATTTTCAGGGGACGATTAACGGCAACCGCGTTGGTTGAGTTAGTTCGTCGTGCTTTCACTGGGGTAAGCGTCGCAGCCAGAAAAAGAGGCTCAACTTCGGGAAGATTCTTTTCAATGATTAGTACCTATATTGAATGAGCCGAATGTTGCGCGAGTTACGCTCTCTGAAATGAAAGGTGTCAGGGCTGAGTTACAACGAACTTGATGGGCCTGACAGAGCGGAGCAAGTGGTCGCCTTGTTCCACCACTGATAGCAACATGAAAGGCAAAGGTTATGAAAAAAATATGTTCTGCATTGTTATGGATAGAATGTCTGGCGGTGATGGCAAGCGGGCAAGTACCACGCGAGACGAATCAGAATACGGGTTCGATATTGTTGTTTGAGCAATACAGTTCACAGGCAGCGCAATCGGCGGCGCGCGCTACGCAGTTGCGCTTGGCCAATACGCATGCGAGCGAAGCGGTGATCGTGCGCGTGTTGTTCTTTGAGCATACGTCGTTGGCGGAGCAGGCTTATACGCTGCGTTTGGCGGCTGGGGAAGCGATGGTGTTGCGTGCCAGTGAATTCGATCCGGGCGTGCGTGGATGGGTGATGGCGGTGGCGTGCGATAGGCGCGGGTTGCCGCAACAATTCAACTGGTTGGCAGGAAGCTACCGACAAAGTGATGAATGGAAACCGGCGGTGGCGGTGGCGAAATTGACGCCCGATGGTGTGCCTGCCATTAACGGCAACGCGCCATTGAAATTCGGCGAGGCGGAAGCGGTGATGTATGAATCGTTTCCAGTGCGGCTTATGCAATTGTTACCTTCGCAACGCTGGTTGCTGACGCTCGACGACGTGCCGGCAATAACTCGACTCGCGGTGGCAACGCGGCGTTAAGTTATATTTTTAGGAAGCGCGTTCGTAGTTCCGCCTTTAGGCGGGGGGGCGAGCTTTAGCT
>JABFSD010000011.1 GCA_013140935.1 Acidobacteriota bacterium | reverse complement strand
TCAGCAACCCTTTGCTCACGAGAATTGCTACTTCGACGCGACGATTTTCTTTGCGGCCTTCGCGCGTGGTGTTGTCCGCCGCCGGGCGAGCTTCACCATAACCCAGCGGGGTAACGATGCGACGCTGTGAAATGTCGTGATTTTCAATCAAGTAGCTCATCACGTTTTCGGCGCGACGTTGGCTCAGGCGGCGATTAAGGGTTTCGTTGCCATCCGCCGAAGCGAACCCGGCGACTTGGATAACGTAACCTTTTTCGTTTTTGGCCTGTGTCGCAATTTCATCCAGTGCGGCTTTGGCATCGGTTGAAAGCACGGCGCTGCCTACTTTGAAATTGAGCGTGATGGTTTTAGCCGCTTCATATTCGTCCAGTGACGAGATACGACCGTTCAACGTTTCTGCCGTAGTCGTGATGCGCTCGTTGGCTGAATTCGCCGCCAGCATGGCTTTGTCAGCCGCTTCTTGCGCCGCTTTCGCGCCGCCATTCGCCATATTGGCTACGGCTGAAAGTTCATCCAGTTGACCTGACAACCGTTGCGCATTTTGTTCGGATTGGCTCAACCGATCTTCGGCGGTGGTTACGCGTCCTTCGACCGGCGTCACCAGCGACACGATGGAACTCGCCGTGCGCAATTCGGTTTCACTAAATTGAATTTTGTCCGCGATCAAAGCGCCTGCTTCATTGCCGCGCCCTTCGATTTCTACGGTCAAGCCGCGCGACAGATCAGCCGTGCTGTATTTTTTCGCGCCGCGAAAGGGATTGCTCTTGCGCTCTTTGATCTTGGTGGCGTTAGTCACGCTCACCTCGTATTCAGTTCCCTGAAAACTACGCACCGTCAGATTTTCATTTTCATGCCGCAAAACAATGCCGCTGATTTTTTGTTTCTGACCGGCGCTAACTTGTCCTTTGGTCGCAGCAGTCGTCTCTTTCAACTGCGCGCCAGTCGGTGATGCAGCCAGTGGTTCCAGTTGTTGCGCAAGGGCGGAAAAGCTAAGTGCCATTACCGTCATTCCGACCAACAAAAATTGAAGCGATTTAGCGTTTTTCATCTCATTAAACCTCCGTAAATTTCCCCTGTTGATCTTCAGCATTTTTCTTAAGAAAGAAACAACTGCTAAAGCGATTTACCTGCGCCGCCCCTAATCGCAAGGGCTATGCCCCAAGGGCTAAATTACCGAAAATAAGCTCGCGTCACAGGCACACCAGAGCGGGCTAAACCCAATGAATTGGCGTTGTAGAGATTTTTTGGGGAATGATTTTTATCAAGCTGAGGCATCGGCTGAGGCAGTGTTAGCTAAAATAAATAGGTATTCAATTCGTGCAATTAAACCGATTCATAAAAACATCAGGGTGCATTCCTGCGGTGCAGTCGTTGGGTGAACTTAACTTTGACGGCATTACGACGAATCTTAACGCTTATGCAATCGAAGGGCTTTTACTTCGACTGCGCCGCTGCCGGTTTTAGTGAGTCGCAACGTCGCGCGGCCTTGCGACAGAGTGAGTTTACCGATTTTGGCTTCAACCCAATTACGTTCAGGAACTTCAGTACGCGGCACACGGTCAGGAATCACCGGATGATTAGTGATCGTAGTTTTTGCAATCGCCGCCTTCGCCGAATTCTTGCCGTCACTGATCGCAATCATTACATCGCTGCCAATGTCCGGGGCGAGATAACGTAACTCGATTTCATAGTCGCCTGCTTTTACGACTTCGAGTTCCCAAGAGATTTCATCGCTGTCGTTCGTCCAATCCGTCAGCCAATCATTCGCCCAACCCTGTTTGCCCTGAAAGCGAACCTTGCCCGTGAAGGAAGCCTGTGGGGCGTTAATCAACACCGGATTTTCTGCGGCGTAGCCCACCGGAATCGGAAAGCGCGTAAAGCCTTTTTTCGACACGTCACGAAACCATGCCTCATAAGCCTGACTGAGTTGCGCGGTGATTTCAGGTTTGTCTTTCGCCAGGTTTTGCTTTTGCGCAGAGTCGGCCAGCAGGTCGTAAAGCTCATAACCGCGCCCTTCGTTGACCAAACGATATTGTTGCGTACGCGCCGCGCCGGGAAACATTTTGACTTCGTTGCTGCCGTTGTTTGAGACGAAGAGCGTGCGTTCGGGCAATGGTTTATTTTCGAGCAACGGAACTAAACTGCGCCCATCAAGCGCGAGGTCTTGGGGTAAAGCTACGTTGCATAGTTCGAGCAATGTCGGCAACACGTCAATGTGCGCCGAGATCGTTGCAACGGTTCGCGGCGTTTTGAAGCGCGCGGGAAACTGCAAAAAGAAAGGCACGCGCGAGCCGCCTTCGTGAACGCTGCCTTTGCGTCCGCGCATCCCTGCGTTGAAACGGTCAGTTTGTGCGCCGTTATCGGTCATAAAAATAACGATGGTGTTTTCGCGCAACTTGAGCGCGTCGAGATGAGCAAGCAGCCGCGCGACGTTGTCGTCAATGTTTTCTACCATGCCATAAACGCTGGCGAGCGTATCGTCTAAACCTTTGGCTTTGTATTTGTCGAAGTATTTATCCGGCACTTGATAAGGCGCGTGCGGCGCATTGAACGGCACGTAAGCAAAGAACGGCTGCGCGCGATGCTTCGTCATAAAGCGCATCGCTTCGTCGGTCAGCACGTCGGTGATGTAACCCTTCGTTTTGACGAACTGCGTGCCGCGCAATAAATCCGAATCGAAGTAATTGTTCCAATGTCCGTTGTGAAAACCTAAAAACTCATCGAAGCCTTGCCCCGGCGGCGTGTAAGGAAACTGTTCGCCGTTGTGCCACTTGCCGAAAATGCCGGTGCGATAGCCTGCGCCTTTGAGAATTTCGGCAATGGTAGTTTCTTCAGGACGCATCGCTTCTTTGTTATGCGTTACGCCCCACACGCCCGTGCGCAAGCTGTAACGCCCCGTCAACAACGCCGCCCGCGTCGGCGCGCACAGCGGACTCACAAAAAAACGCTCGAACTGAATGCCGCCTTTGGCAAAGCGATCTATATGCGGCGTCGTCAGATATGGATTGCCGTGCAAACTCAAATCGCCGTAGCCCTGATCGTCAGAAAGAATCAGCAGAATGTTCGGACGGCGCGCAGGTTGGGCAAAAGAAAGCGCGGCAAGCAGGAACAACAAAACATAACCACGAAGAAACGAAGAACACGAAGGAGGGGAAGAAGGGCTACAACCCAAATAATTCTGCCTTTCTTCGTGTTCTTCGTCTCTTCGTGGTTTCATTTTCTTCATGGTGTTAGCTCGCTGCGGCATAGCTGCGTAAAGGATGATAAAGCGTATCGCGTTCAACCGGCTCGAACCCGGCTTCGATGATGAGGCGGATGATTTCGTCTTTGCTCGCGCCTTGATCGCTTTCGGCTTTTTCGGCATCCACCTTGTAACTTTCCATCAACTCGCCGCCGCCGGTAATCGTTCCGTCCAAATCATTCGCGCCGAAATGCAGCGCGGTTTGCGCGAGCTTCTTGCCGAGCATCACCCAATAGGCCTTGATGTGATCGAAGTTGTCGAGCATCAGCCGCGACACGGCGATGACGCGCAAGCTGTCAATGCCAGAAGGGCCGGGCAAGTGCGACAACTGCGTACCCGGCGGATAAAACGCCAGCGGAATGAAGCATTGAAATCCACCTGTCTTCTCTTGCTGTTCGCGCAATCGGACGAAGTGGTCTACGCGGTTTTCCGTCGTTTCTACGTGGCCGTAAAGGATCGTCGCGTTGGTCTTGATGCCCGCTGCGTGAACCTTGCCCGCCATATCGAGCCAGCGATTGCCGTCGGTTTTGTGCGTACAAATTTCTGCCCGCGTCTTTTCGGCGAACACCTCAGCGCCGCCGCCGGGGCACGAATCCATGCCTGCCGCTTTTAATTTGGCGATCACTTCTTCGTCCGACATCTTGTAAAACTTGGCGAAGAAATCCAGTTCGACCATCGTGAAGGCTTTCAGGTGCAAGGCGGGAAACTCGCGCTTTAACGAACTCAGCAAATCAGTGTAATAGGCAAACGGCAGCCGCGTGTTCAATCCATTGACGATATGCAATTCCGTAGCGCCCTCTGCCACCGCCGCGCGTGCAACTGCAAGCGATTCGTCCAGGCTGTGCGTGTAACCGCCTTCCTGATTGTGTTTGACGAAAAAGCCGCAGAACTTGCAATCGGCGTAGCAATAATTCGTCGGATTGAGATGGCGGTTGACGTTGAAATACGTCTTGCGGTCGTGCTTGCGACGGCGAACCATATCGGCCAAACGGCCTACGCCATGCAGGTCTTCGCTGCGAAAGAGCGTGAGGCCATCGTCGAAACTCAGCCGTTCGTCAGCGGCGACTTTTTCGGCAATGGGTAAGAGTGAACGATCAATGAAAAAGTTATTTTGCATAATTACTTTGGGCTTACGGGCTGTAAGCGTTCCTTTAGAAATTTTTCGACATCGGCTTTTTCCAACTCGCCGAAATTGACCAATGCCTTGCTCGTTACGACTTCGCCGCTCGCGCTGAACTCGTCCACTGACAGCAGCACATTGAACGGCGTACCCCACAAGCGAATGTCTTTGGCCGCCGTGCGATAGGCAAAATGCGAAGACTTGCGGCGGTCTTTCTCTTTTTGCGATTCGATGACGACGGGATAAGCCGGTTGATGTTGGTTGAGATACTCGCGCACTTCGTCAGGTTTGGAGTATTCGCAAATGCCGATGACCGCGAGGCCGCTGTCTTTGAACTGTTCGTACAAAGCCTTGACGGTCGTCACGTCGTAATTGCTGTTGTGGCACCACGCGGAAAAGAAATGTACGAGGACGAGTTTTTTGCCCGCAGCGAGTTCGCGCAGGTTTACGCTCTGGCCTTCGAGCGTGTTGTACGTGAAGTCTTTGAACTCGAATTGTTTCTCGTGCAATGGCCCGTATTCGTGGTCATGGTTTTGTGCGAAGGCAGGCAGACAAGCCAGCAGGAGGAACGCAACCACTGTGGCACAAGATGGTATCTTGTGCCTTTGAGCTTTCAGCTTGTGAGGGATGGAACAAGATACCATCTTGTTCCACATCGTTTGTTTCATTTCATTTACCCCAATAAAAATACATCCGCCGCAATCGTCACGAACAGGATGATGCTCACATAGGCGTTCGTCGTAAAGAACGCCATATCCAGCCGCGACAAATCATTCGCTTTGACCAGACTGTGTTGATAAACCAACAACGCCGCCGTAGCCAGCAACCCTACGAAGCCAATCCAGTGCAAGCCCGTAATCACGAACACCCACAACAGCGCTGCGAACATAAACAGATGCAAAAGCCGCGAAACCAACAGCGCATTCGCTATGCCCAACGATTGCGGAACCGAACGCAGTCCCTGTTGCTGATCGAAATCCTTGTCCTGACAGGCGTAAAGAATATCGAAGCCCGCCGTCCACAACATCACGGCCAAGCTCAACAACAGCGGCACCGGCGAATCAAGCGTACCGCGCACCGCAACCCATGCGCCTGTCGGAGCGATGCTCAAACACCAGCCCAACACCAAATGACAGAGCGGCGAAAAGCGTTTGGTATACGAATAAAAAAGCACCGAACCCAACGCAATCGGCGCGAGCCACAGCGTCAACCGGTTCAACATCGCGGCGGCTAGAAAGAACAGTGCCGACGAAGCCACGACAAACAGCGTGACGAATTGCACGCTCAACAATCCCGCCGGAATCGCCCGCGTCGCCGTGCGCGGATTGGCTGCGTCGAACTTGCGATCAACCAGCCGATTGAACGCCATCGCCGCCGAACGCGCGCCGACCATCGCAATGAGAATCCAGAACAACACGCGCCCGCTCGGCAATCCGCGCGCCGCCAGCACTGCGCCCAACAAAGCGAAGGGCAAGGCGAACAGCGTGTGTTCGATCTTGATCATTTCCAATGTAGTTTTCAGGTCTTTCAGCATAGTGAAACCTTAACAGCAAACCTCTCTCGCCCACGAAGCCACACGAAGAAGACACGAAGATTGTTTTGCTTGAAACGTTCCTCTTCGTGAAAACTTCGTGTGTCTTCGTGGGAGAAACGTTCTTTGCGGTTAGCTTGCTTTAGCGCGCTCCGTCTTTCCGTCTCTCATTCTCTCCGTCTTCGGGCGGCTGCCTTCCCACCGCGTCTCTTGTTGATGCGCTACGCCCAGATGATCTAAGAGCCGATGCGTAAAGTGTTCGACGAGATCGTCAATCGTTTTCGGGAAGTGATAAAAGCTCGGCATCGCGGGTACGATGCGTACTCCTAACCGCGCGAGCTTGAGCATGTTTTCGAGATGAATCGCGTTGAACGGCGTTTCGCGCGGTACGAGAATCAGCGGGCGATTTTCTTTCATGAATACGTCTGCCGCGCGATGAATCAGGTCGCGCGAGATGCCGTGCGCGATGGCCGCGAGCGATCCCATGCTGCACGGTACGACAACCATCGCGTCGGCCAGATATGAGCCGCTCGCAATCGAAGCGCCGATATCGGCGGCGGCGTGCAAGATCACTTTTTCTGCATCGTATCCGACTAACTCTTTCACTACACGACGGTCGGTTCCGGCGGCGTTGAGGCCGAGTTCTTCGTTGACGACGCGAATGCCAGCTTGCGAGAGCGTAAGGTCAACGCGGGCTACGTCGGGACTCGCGCAAAGTGCTTTCAATAAGCTCTGCGCATACACCGAACCGCTCGCTCCCGTAATGCCCACCGTGATGTTTTTCATGTGTTGATTCGACCTGCCAGCGACTATAGGTTTCGCTTGAAAACGTTGTCAAGCAGCGGTTTGGCAAGCTATAACGCCTGTCATCATTATGGATCAAACCCGTTTAACCCAACTGCTCAACGACGTAAAAAACGGTCACACCGAAGTGGATGACGCGCTCAATCAATTGCGCCACCTGCCTTTCGAAGACTTGGGCTTTGCGCACGTAGACCACCATCGCGCCCTTCGTCAGGGCTTTCCCGAAGTCATCTTCGGACAGGGCAAAACCGACGAACAGATTGCCGCCATTGCCGAAAAGCTGTTGGCGCGCTCATCGAACTTGCTGGTGACGCGCACTACTGCATCAGCGTTCGAGCGCGTCAAAGCGATTGAACCTGCTGCGACTTATCACGCCACTTGCTCTGCAATTGCCGTGCGCAAAGACGAGACGATTCACGGCAACGGATTGATTGCGATTGTTACAGCAGGAACTTCAGACATTCCCGTCGCTGACGAAGCCGCCGTGACCGCCGAACTGATGGGCAACCGCATCGAACGCATCTTTGACGTAGGCGTCGCGGGCATCCATCGCGTGTTGAGCAAGCGCGAACTTTTGCAATCCGCCAAAGTGGTCGTCTGTGTCGCTGGCATGGAAGGCGCGCTGCCTTCGGTCGTAGGCGGCTTGGTCAACGTACCGGTGATTGCTGTGCCGACGAGTATTGGTTACGGCGCGAGCTTTCACGGACTGGCAGCATTATTGGGAATGTTGAACTCATGTTCGTCGAACGTGACGGTGGTGAATATTGATAACGGCTTTGGCGCGGGCTTTGTGGCGAGCCTCATCAATCGCGGTTGAAGTAGCGCAGGCTTCAGCCTGCGCTACTT
>JABFSD010000350.1 GCA_013140935.1 Acidobacteriota bacterium | reverse complement strand
TTGCAACGTGTCGAGTTGCGCGATGCTGGAGGTTGCTTCGATGTCGCCGAGCCAATAGACCGGATGTTTTTCGAATACGTAAGGCTCGCCGAGGTTGAGCGTTTTGACGCGCTGATAAACCGTTTGGGAATTCGTAATATCGGCCAGCAAAAAGACGGCGGTGAGTTTGGGGTCTTCGCGGCGTTCGAGTTTGATGCCGTCGTCGTCACGATAATAAAAGCCATGAAATTCTGAGGCGCGGGCCTTTTCGCGTACCGGAAAATGCCACGCCAGCCAACACGATTCGCTCAGTTTCGCGGCGCGGCATTGCGCCGTGGCGCGCGTGAGTTTGTCGTTGAGCGACGCGCCTTCGACATTGATGAAATCGGCGCGCGTGTATTCTTTGACCGCCGTTTTATTTTGCGCGTTCGATACGGGCGCGGTGAAACAGGCTCCTGCCAACACGGCAGCGAACAGCAGATGACGAAACATAGCGAGACTCCTTTCGACCAAAAAGAAAGGTAACGCCACTCGCTCAGGAGCGCGCGTTACCTTCGTGATGTATGAAAACGGATTGGCGTTAAATCACAATCGAACCGCCAGTGGCTTTCTTCGGGCTGGACGAAGAAGGCTTCTTTTCTGAAGCGGGCGGTTGCGAAGTTTCGGGTTTGTCCGTCGGTGGCGCAGCCGCTTTGGGAGCGATACGCCAGATGCCACGGTCGGCATCGAAACGCATGCGCTCTTGCGATTCGCGGGCGCGCTCCTGCGCATCACGTGCGCGCTCCTGCGCATCACGCGCGCGCTCTTCCGCATCGCGCTGGAATTCCCGCATCCGTTCAGGATCAAGCAAGGAACCCTGCCCGCTCAGATTAAATGCGCCGTCGCGGGCGATGC
Organism: Acidobacteriota bacterium; assembly: GCA_013140935.1. Taxonomy (GTDB): domain Bacteria; phylum Acidobacteriota; class Blastocatellia; order RBC074; family RBC074; genus JACPYM01. The sequence continues at coordinate 6,671 of JABFSD010000350.1, read as the reverse complement.
CCGTGCCGAAATTGAAGCTGTCGCCGTCCAGACTGCTCAACGCGCGCAACGCCGCTTGCCGCAACGTAGCGTCGCTATCGCCTTTGGCAATCGCCATCAATTTCTCAATCGCTTTCTTGCCTTTGTTCGCGCCCAGGCTGCGAATCACGCGCGCTTTCATCTTCGCGTCTGACAGGCTTTCATAGATCGAGACGAGTTGATCAGCGCCTTCGTCACCTTTGAGATAGCCGAGCGAACCGAGCGCACGACTCACGAGCGTTTCGTCTTTTTCGTTCTTGACGACTTGTACGAGTTTCGCCAGCGCCTTGCTGTTGTCGCCGTTGCGACGAATCAGCCGCGCGAGAATGTCGCCTTTGGTTTTGATATCCGTCACCTGATCGTAAAGCTGAATCAACGTATTGATCGCGGCATCGCTGCGCAGGCGGTAAATGCCTGAGAGCGCTTCGGCGCGTACGTTGGCGTCGGCGTCGCGGCGCACGATGTCAGACAACAGCTTGAGCATTTCGTCTTCGGGAATGGCGGGCGCTTTCTTTTCGCCGCTTTGTTGAGCCTCATAAAGTTCAGTGAGTTCGGCCAGCGGAGCAATGGGAGCGATGGGAGCAATGGGAGATATGGGCGCAACGGGAGCGAGCGCAGCAAAATCGCCTTGCAGGTCGCGCAGGTGGTCACGCATATCAGCTATAGCTTCCGCTGAAGGAACGTCAATGATTTCGCCGTTGATCTCGATGCGCGCGAGCGGCGCGGTGAGTTCAAAGATGTCGTCAATGTCTTCCAATACGCGCGGCGCGGCGGGCGCTTTGGGAGCAGCGGGTTTCGGTGCCGCCGGTTTTGGCGCGGGCGCTTGCGGTTTTTGCGCCAGCGGTACGGCAATCACGGGCGATAACGTACTGCAAATGGCAATACAAAACGTCGCCAGCGCGATGGCATAAGCGAGCGCGGGTTTCGAGACAAAGGTCGTAGCGTTGCGATCACGATTCAAAATCATTTCTACCCTCCGTGTGATGATGTGTTTACCGAACAAAATTCCCGTAGCGGCGAGCAACGGTTTGCTCTCGCTTAAAAGTTCTACCAGTCGCGTCAGACAGCCCGCGTAACGGCGCGGCTCGCCCGTCAGTTTCACGGCCCAATCGTCGCAAGCCAGTTCGCGTTCGATCACGAGTTGTTTGCCGATCAGCCAGACCGCCGGATGAAAGAAGAAAACGCATTGCACGAGCCGCATCGCAAAATTGGTGGCGTAATCGTGCCGTTGAATGTGCGCCAGTTCGTGTGCCAACACGCTGTCGCACTCGGCGGGCGTCAGCGATTGCGCCAGTTCGTGCGGCAGGATGATGAGTGGTTTGCGCCAGCCAATCGTCATCGGCATTTGTGCCGACGATGAAGCCGCTGCGCGCAAAGAGCGACGAATGCCGAATACGACGGCGAGGTTTTCCATGCGCGCGGTGATCGTTTCAGAGACTTCGTTCAACTCGCGGCGCAACTTGCGCAAAGCGGCGTAGCTCGCCGCAAACCGCACCAGCATCAACACGCAGCCGAGCAACCAAAACGCTGCCAATACCAGCGGTAATCGTCCGCTCATCCATTGCCGATGTGCAGGCGGCGCGGCGGTATGAGTTTGCATCGCTACAGGCACAGACGCAGCGACGACAGGGCATTCCGGCGCAAGCGGCTTGGGTAATGATCTGATCGCTTTCGACGGCGCGTTGTTCGATTTGGTAAAGGAAGGTATGTGCGTTTGATAGGCGATCAACGGCAACGAAGTCGTCGTATTCGCCGCAGGCTGAACCGCTGCCACGCTGACGACTTGCGCAACCGGCGCAGCCACCACCGCGCCTTTGCGCCAAGCGCGCGCACCCGTGAACAGCGGCAACAACGTAAGTGCCAGCAAACTCACCAGCCAGATCGCATGCCGCGTCGTAGCGCTCGCGCCGTGGCTCAAGCGCAACAAGAGCCACACCGCCGCGACAATCAACAAGCCTTGCCACAAACTATTCAATAGCGCTTCGACGGCGACGCGCGCGAGGGCGTCTAAAAACTCATAAGCTGCAGCCATATCGGGTTCCTCCACTGAAAAGGTTATTCCGAGTCACTGATCATTTTTTTGAGCCGTTTTACATCGCGCGGCCCGAGGTTTTCGTGTTCGAGCAGATTAACGACCAACTGTTCCGGCGAGTTGTCGAAAAATCGCCGCAACAGATAGCCGATGACGGATTGTTGTGCTTCGCGCCGATTGACGAGCGGGCGATAGATGAACGCGCGGCCTTCCTTCTCATGCGTGACATAACCCTTCTGTTCCAGAATGCGCATCATCGTCAGTACGGAACTGTAAGCCAGTCGCTCTTCGGGCAAAGCCTCGACAATATCCGTCACCGACGCCGCACCCTTGTCCCAGAGTACGTCCATCAATTCCAGTTCGACTTCGGTCAGCGTCTCTGACTTTCTACGCGCCATAACGCAACACCTCTTTGAGTAATTTGGGGGGCAGTTGTATTAGCTACTAAAGAATTCGTAGTTAGATTACGCCGGTCTCGCCAAGCTGTCAATTAAGAAATTAGTAGTTCGGAAGATTTTTCTTTCCCGACGAGAGGCGGAAAGGCTGCGCCGTATGGATGGCTGTCTTTGGCTTCAGGTTTTTGGAAGCGGCTAGGCGGCGGCGCGCAAGTCTTCTTTCGTCACGCTGCCGACCAGTTGGCCTTCGGCGTCAATCACTGCGAGCCAATGGAATTCGTTGTGTTCGAGTTGATGGGCGACGTGCGCGAGCGAAGCCCGCACGGTGACAAAATGCGTTTCATCAATCGGCGACATCACGTCGCGTATGGCGAGGCGTTCCCATTGCTCTTTAGGAATGGCGCGCAAGCGTTCGAGCGCGAGAATGCCGTGCAAGCGTCCGCCCGACGCGACGGGAAAGTTCGTTTGACGATGTTGCGCCAAGGTGCGGTCAATGAATTCGCTGATCGTGATGTGCGGCTCGACGCTGACAACGGGCGTACGCATCACCGCGCCGGCTGTGCCTTCGGCAGGCGTCGGAGCGTTGCTGGGCGCTTGCGTCTGTTGTTGCAGGCGAAAGCGGTAGTCGTTCTCGGCGGCGTTCATCAGATAAACGCCTACGGCCAGCAGCCACGCGGCAGCGAGCGTGTCGCGCCAGAGCGTGCCCCGCCACGCGCCTGAGATGAAGAGAAACAATCCGTAAGAGATCAGCATATAGGCGATGGCTACGCCGAATTGCTTGGCGGTTTTGGTCGCTGACAAAACATCCTTGCGCCGATGCCAAAGCCACGCGCGCAAGGCGCGTCCGCCGTCGAGCGGCAGGCCGGGCAACAGATTGAATATCGCCAGCGTGAGGTTGGCTACGGCAAGATAAAGGAAAGTGTTGATCGTCATCCACGCGGCCAAGTCGCGTTGTCCGGCGAAGAGGTTCACGGCCAGCAAACAGAGCCAGAAGATGACCGCGAGCAAAAACGAACTCGCGGGGCCGGCGACGGCTATGCGCAATTCTGAAAGCGCGTGGCGCGGTTCGCCGACGAGCCGTGCCCAACCACCGAAGATGTGCAATTGAATGTCGTAGGTTTGCAGCCCTTCCATGCGCGCCACCAGCGCGTGCGCGAGTTCGTGAACCAGAATCGAAACGAACAGCAACGCCGTAGCGATCAAACCGTGGAAGAGATAGACCCACAACGGAAAGGCGTTGCCTAAACCTCTGGCAAACCAGAATTGCGCGACCAGCCACGTATGCAACAACGCCATCGGCAGCCACGTCGCATCCACTTTGATCGGGATGTTGAATAGCTGCGCCACGACGAGCGGACGTTGCAACGTATTTTTCAGCCAGCGCAAACGCATATCTCAGTTCACATAATCACGAATCACCTGCATCAGTTCGGGCAACTGATCGTCGAAAAAATGTCCTGCGCCCGCGATGCTGACGAATTTCAAATGCTCGTGCGCAGGCAACTGCGCGAGCATTTCTTCGAGTGGAGCTTGCGGCGCGATTTCATCCAATGCACCGTGAATAAAAAGCTGCGGCTTGGTGCAAGCCGACAGCGTCTCAAGCGTATGCAGCCGCGCGGGCGCTCCGATGCAGATAATTTTTTGTACGCGCGCATCGGCACAGCCCAGCTTTAAGCCTACGACCGAACCAAACGAAAAACCCGCGACGATGATTTCGCGCGCGTGCGGCTGATCGTTAAGCAAATAGTCCAACGCGATGCGTGCGTCATCCACTTCGCCGCGCCCTTCGTCGTGCGTACCGGTGCTGAAACCCACACCGCGAAAGTTGAACCGCAACGCAGCGAATCCGGCTTCCTGCAAGGCTTTGGTGGCGCGGGCTACGACTTTGTTGTGCATGGTTCCGGCAAAGAGCGGATGCGGATGCAACACCAACGCGGCGCGCGTGGCTTCGTGGTTGGTCGGACGATACAACGCTTCCAACTCGCCGTGCGGCGCAGGAATCATCAAGTTCCCTTTCGGGTAAGGATAAGCAGCCATGCGAGAGTGAAAAGTGAAAAGTGAAAAGTTATGGGCGCAGCAATACTTTCAACACGCCGCGCTCTTGCGCTTTGTTCATCGCGGCGACGCCGTCAGCCAAAGCGAATTCATCGGTGATTAACGGTTCGACATTGACACGCCGGTCAGCCAGCAATGCCAGCGCATCGGTGAAACGTCCGCAGCGCGAGCCAATGAGTTTGATTTCGTTGACGATGACGCGCGCGGCGTCGAGTTCGACCTTGCCGTGAAAGGTAGATTTCAACACGACCACGCCGCGTGGCCTTATCAAATCAAGCGCGAGTTGCAATCCGCTGGCGCTACCGCTGGCTTCAATTACGACATCGAAATCAGCCGCCGGCACAACGTCAGCCAGCGCCTGTGCTTTGACGCCGGCCGCCCGCGCAAGTTCCAGCTTGCTTTCGTGTTTGCCGATCAAGGTCAGGTCGCATCCGGTTGTAGCTATCACACGCGCAATCAATTGCCCCAGCTTGCCGTCGCCGATGACCACGACGCGGTGCGCTGACGTAAGCGTGACTTGTTCGAGAATGGCGCAGGCCGCCGCGAGCGGTTCGGCGAAGACGGCTTGATGGTCGTTGATCGCGTCAGGCACGAGCAGCAGATTTGACGCAGGCAACCGCAAGTATTCGGCAAACGCGCCATCGCGTCCGCGTATGCCCAGCACGTTGCGGCGTCGGCAATGTCGCGCGTGGTTGCGCAAACATTCATCGCACGCGCCGCAGCCCGCGTTGATTTCACCTACGACACGCTGGCCAATCAATGAATTATCGGTTGCGTCTTCGACTACGCCGACGAACTCGTGCCCCAGCGTACCGCTAAAGTTTGCGTAGCCACGCACGATCTCGACATCCGTATTGCAGATGCCCGCGAGCGTCACGCGCACCAGCGCTTCGCCCTCGCGCGACGGCAGGGGCAAGTCGGCAAGCCGTAACTGACCTTGTTCAAAACGAAGAGCTTTCATCATTACCGCGTAGATAATTCAGCCCACTATTCAATGCAAGCGGGCGTGACTTTTCGCGTTTCAATATGCCAAGCTGCGCGCACTTCAAATCCACAAGGAGCTTTCTTCTCAATGGCAGCAGTTCAATTCGGCGACACCGTCAAGGTGCATTACCAAGGGACGTTCGATGACGGACAAATGTTCGACACCTCAGAGGGCAACGATCCACTCGAATTTACCGTAGGCGCGCAACAAGTCATTCCCGGTTTCGAGCGTGCGATGGTTGGCATGCAAATCGGCGAGACGCGCAACATCGTCATCCCCGCCGCTGAGGCTTACGGCGAACGCGACGACGACCTCGTGCAACGCATGCCGCGCGACAAATTTCGCCTCAACGGAGCCGAACCCGAACTCGGTCTCGCCATCGAAATGCATACGCCGCAAGGTTCGATTCCGGTCGTGATTACGCAACTGACGGAAGAGTTCGTGACGCTTGACGCTAATCATCCGCTGGCGGGCGAGACGCTGCATTTCGCGTTGGAACTTGTTGCGGTCACTCCATAAAAAAAGGCGGAGGTTTTTAGCCTTCGCCTTTCACGATTCCTCAGCGGCTTGCCCATTATTCCACGGTAAACACGGCTGATTCCTGCACGGCGTTTTGTCCTTGCCGCAACACGGCGCGAATCTGATAAGTGCCGGGTTGCAGCGCTTCAAGTGGCATACGTGCGATGTAATGAATGCGGCCTTGCGCGTCAGGTTCGGGCAGGGGCAACGCGCTGCCGGTGAGGGCTTTGCCATCCAGCGACAATTCAACGGCGAGTTGCGGTTTTTCAGCATTACCGCTGGCCGGATAAATCACCGTATAAAACGCGACTTGCGCGCCCGCCTGCGCTTTCAAGTTGTCGCCAAGATTCGGAATCACTTTGCCGCCCGTGAAATTCAGCGGATTGATAACGTCGCGTGTTTCGGCGATGACGGGGTCAATGCGTTTGATGAGCGTGAGATTGCTCATCCGCAAACCGCCCTCTTTGATGGGCGCGACGACGAGCGCGGAGCGGCGCGCAGAGGTTTTATTCGTGATGCGATCTTGCACAACGGTTTCGACGGTGTAACGTCCCGGTTGTAAAAGGAAGTTGTCGGTGAAACTGGCTACGCCTTTTTTGCGGCCTTCCATCGTGGCGAGCGGGCTTTCAAACGGCAGGTCATGATCGAACTTTTGCACGATCTGGCC
>JABFSD010000083.1 GCA_013140935.1 Acidobacteriota bacterium | reverse complement strand
GGCTTCGGTGTTGGCGTTGGGGCCGCTGATCGCACGGTTCGGCGAAGCCCGCGTGAGCATGCCGGGCGGATGCGCCATCGGCGTGCGTCCGGTGGATTTGCATTTGCGCGCGCTCGAACAACTCGGCGCGGAAATTACGTTGGAAGGCGGCGTCATTCTGGCACGCGCCGACCGCTTGCACGGCGCTGACATCAAGTTTGAAACCGTCACCGTGACGGGTACGGAAAACATTCTGATGGCGGCGGTGTTGGCTGACGGTGTGACGCGGTTGACGAATGCCGCGTGCGAACCCGAAGTCACCGACCTGGCCGAATTGCTGGTCAAGATGGGCGCGTGCATCGAAGGCATCGCGACGCCGGAGTTGACCGTCACCGGCGTGCCGCGTTTGCACGGCGCAGCGCATTCGATCATTCCCGATAGAATTGAAGCAGGTACATTTCTCGTGGCGGCGGCGATTACCGGCGGGGAACTTGAAATACTGGAAGCCGAGCCGCGCCATCTTGATGCCGTGCTGGATGCGTTGCGCGCGGTCGGCGTTGAGATAGTTGAGGACGAAGACTGTTTGCGCGTTAAATCAAGCGGACGTTTGCAGGCGCGCGATCTCACGACGGCGGTTTATCCGGGCTTCCCGACCGATATGCAGGCGCAATATCTGGCCTTGATGACGCAGGCCGAGGGCGAATGCGAAATCGTCGAAACGATTTTTGAAAACCGCTTTATGCACGCCAGCGAATTGCAACGATTGGGCGCAAACATTCGCGTGCAAGGCAGCAGCGCGCGTATCAGCGGCCCTGCGCAATTGACGGGCGCGCGGTTGATTGCGTCCGACTTGCGGGCTTCGGCTTCGCTGGTGCTGGCGGGATTGGCGGCGCGGGGCGATACGTGGATTGACCGCGTCTATCACATTGATCGCGGTTACGAGAAGATCGAAGAGAAGCTGCGCGGCGTAGGCGCTGACATCGAACGCATTAAGTAGTGAAGCGAATGTGGCGCGGACTGCCAGTCTGCACCACAACTTTATTATCCAACAAAAATTGGCTCCGGTTGCAACCGCACGCCGAAGCGTTTTTCGACGCCGTCTTGAATCTGCCGCATCAACGCGATGAGTTCCGCTGTCGTAGCGCCGCCGCGATTGACGAGCGCGAGCGAATGTTTGGTGGAGATGGCTACGCGCCCGGCGGTGAAGCCTTTGGGGAAGCCTGCTTGTTCGATCAACCACGCGGCGGGCACTTTGAATTGGTTGGCGTTTGGATAATGCGGAATGTTTGCGGCGCGTTCGTTCAAGGCGGCGAATTCATCAACTGACAAGCTTGGATTTTTGAAAAATGAACCGGCGCTGCGCGTGTCAGAGTCGGCTTCGTCAATCACCATGCCTTTGCGACGACGAATGTCGAGTACGGCTGCACGCACTTCGTGCAAGCTGGGCTGTGTCGTAAAACGCTTTTGCAAATCGGGGTAGTGCCACGTCGCTGTGCCATTGACGCGCAACCCAAAGGTCACTGACCAAACAATGTAACGCTCGCGCGCAGTCGTGTTGAAAATGCTTTGGCGATAAGCAAAGCCGCATTCCGCGTGGCTGAGATGCACGAAGCGCTGCGCCACGCGATCATAGGCGCGTACGGTTTGAATGGTTGCGCTGACTTCCTGTCCATAAGCGCCTACGTTTTGAATGGGCGTGCCGCCGACCAGGCCGGGAATGCCACTGAGAGTTTCGATACCGGCCCAGTTGTGCGCGACGCAATGCGCAACGAACTCGTCCCAGGGCTCGCCTGCGGCGACAGTGACAACGGCATCGGATTGCTGGTGAATTCCGCGCGGCTTAATGCGCAACGCCAATCCGGCAAAGCCTGTGTCGGCGATAACGAGATTGCTGCCGCCGCCTAAAATCAAGAGGGCCAGGCTTTGGGTTTGCGCGAAAGCGAGGGCTTCGAGCAAAGCCGATTCATCCGCGATGTCGGCGTAAAAGCGTGCGGCTCCGCCGAGGCGCAGTATAGTGAGCGGCGCAAGCGAAACATTTTCTTGAATGAAGTTGGGCTTTTTCATCAGGCAATGTTTTTAGCCAATTGGCCGAGAAAACGCCACTCCTTTGGAGTGCTGATGAAGCAAGGAGCGTTAAAGCGCGCGGGCGAGTTGATAAAACTGGGTGTGCCGGATTACAACGACGACCTTGCATCGGCAATCAAAGTACCGTGAGTTGGAGGAATGTTTGAAACAACGAAATTTATTATTGGCTTTTTGTCTGTGGCCCTTTGCCCTGCTGCCCGCACTGGCGCAGGACGCACGCAAAGTCATGGAAGCGGTCTATACGCAAGATAACAGCAAAGATACGACGTGGCGCGCGCGCATGGATACGTTCGATAAGCAGGGCAAATCGCGCAGCAAGAAATTCGTTTTGCGCAAGCTCGGCGGATTGGGCAACAGCAAGACGCTGGTGCGGTTCGTCGAACCAGCGGAGGTCAAAGGCGTAGGTTTGCTGTCACTCAATCAGGCCGGCACGAGTGATCGGCAGTGGTTGTATACGCCCGCGATTCAGCGTACGCGGCGCATCGCTCCGCAAGAGCGCGGACGCAAGTTCGTCGGCACCGATTTCACCAACGAAGACATGGCCGAGCGCGTGCTGGATGATTTTAGTTACAAGATCGTTGCGCAGGGCGAAATGATCGAAGGGCGCAAGACTTACAAAATCGAAGCGCGTCCGGTTGCGCCCGATAAGTCGCAGTATTCATACCTTTATCTGTGGGTTCCCTTAGACGTGCCTTACACGGTGTTGGCCGAGATGTATGACAAGGCGGGGCAGCGCGTGCGCGTTTATAAAGCCAGTCAACTCGAAAAGATCAGCAACGTCTGGATCGCCAAGCGCGTAGAAGTCGAGACGCCGAGTGAAGCGACGCGGACGGTGCTGTTCATCGAAGAGGTTAAGTTCAACACGGGGCTGAAGGAAGATTTGTTTACGCAACAGTCGTTAGAAAAGGCCGATCAATAACTCGCCGAATGGTGCTTAAATCAAAAGGCAAAAGGCAGAGGGCAAAAGTCAAAAGGGCGGCACGTCATCCGAACTTTTGCTTATTGCTTTTTGCCTTTTGCCTTTTGCTTTATCCAGTCTTTGCGCAAGACGCTACGCCGACGCCTACACCTTCTAACTGGGATTGGACGCTGACGATTCGCAATCGCACGGGCTTTCGTTTGAACGCGCCACATCAATTGAAAACGTTGGGGCAAATGTCGCGGATTGCGGTGGATGGCAAGGCGACTTACAAGATTAGCCTCGATTGGCGCGTGACGCTGGCGGCGCGGGCGCATTACGACCCGGTGAATCGTTTGGGCTATCCGCCCCGCTTGTGGATTGATCCGCGCGAAGCCGTGCTGTCAGGCAAAGTCAAAAAGGTTGATCTCAAGCTGGGCTTGCAACAGGTCGTATGGGGACAGGCCGACGGCTTGCGCGTACTGGATGTCATCAATCCGCTGGATTACCGCGAGTTCATTCTCGAAGACTTTCTCGACTCGCGGCGTCCGTTGTGGATGGCGCGGGCTGACGTGCCGGTTGAAAAAGGTTCGGTGCAGTTGCTGTGGATTCCATATTTTGCGCCGGGTCGTTTGCCCGTCGAAGGCAACGAATTCGGCTTGGGGCCGAGTTTCGGATTGGGTTTGGTGACAGAGACGGCGAGGCACGCGGGCTTGCCACCGTTTGACGTGAAAGCCTTGCCGACGATTCGTCCGGCTTATCAACTCAAGCATTCGCAGTTCGGCGCGCGTTACAGTCGCAGCATTGGTTCGTGGGATTGGACGGCGAATTATTTTTATGGCTGGGACGACGTGCCTACGAATCAGTTGATTGAGGTGCGGAACACTGCGCCGAAGCCTATCGCTGTATTTCAGCCGCAGTACGAACGACGCAAAGTCTTCGGCGTGACGGGCGCGAATAATTTCGGCCCGGTCGTGTTGCGGCTCGAAGCTGGCTGGAATCAAGATCGTACGACGGCTACGCGGGAAGCGCGATTGGCAAGGTTGGGGCAGTTCTCAAGCGTTGTGGGTTTGGATTATTCGCCGCGCGAGTGGCTGTGGATGAGTGGGCAATACTTTTTGTCGTTTACGAGCGCGCCGCAAGCGAGCTTGCTGTTTCCGCGTTACAGCCATCTGGTTTCGGTTTACGCGCGGACGAATTTCTTCCGCGACCGCTTGCGGCCTGAGCTTTTCGTGCTGACCGGGTTGAACGAACGGCAATCGTTGCTGCGTCCGAAACTGACGCAAGTGGTCAACGATCATTGGACGGTGAGCCTGAGCGCGGATGTTTTTGGCGGCAATCCGCGCAATATCTTTGGCGCGTTCAACCGGAATGACCGTCTCGTATTGGAAGTGAAGTGGTCAAGGTGACCCGTGGTTCAGCCGAAACAGCCCGTTTGGGCCTGTTTAGATAAGCCGATTCGTCAAAAATGATAAAAATTTGCGTCGAAGGGATTTTCGGTTTGAAAAAAAACCGCGACTGCGTTAGTTTGCACTCGCCCCGGCTTAGTACCATCAACCCTCCATCCCCGTATCTCTTACCCTTTCAACAAAGGGAGGCATATCAAGTGATTCAGTACATCCAGAAATTTGCGGCTCATTTTGTCGCCGTAGCCCTGATGGCCCTTAACCTTTCCTTACCTTCGGCGGCTTTCGCCGGCAAGCAAGCAGTGCCGGGACAACTGACCGTTAATGGCGAAGTCTCCGTCAACGGCAAAAAAGCGATTACCGGTTCTTCCGTTTTCGACGGCAGTCGCTTGAATGTGGCTTGCGCCAGCGGTGCGAGCGCCATCGTGAATCTCGGTAAGCTCGGACGCATGCAGCTTTCGCCGGGCACGGAAATGATCGTCCGTTTCAGTGAAGGCATCATCAGCGGCGAACTGCTGTCTGGCAAAGCCATCGTCAATAATGCGACGGGAGTGAAAGTTTCCATCGCTACGCCCGAAGGCATGTCATCGGCGGACGGCAAAGAGGCTTCGACCTTAGCGGTCGCTACGCAAAAAGGCACGCGTTGCGTTCCGATGGCGGGCAAGAGCGGCGGTTCTTCCTCGGGTGGCTCGTCGGGCGGTTCAGGCGGCGGCTGGAGTTCGGCCAGCGTGGCGGCAGTGGCCGTGGGCGCAGGCGGCGCAACGGCAGCCGGCATCGCAGCGGCGGTGGGGCGCAAAGGCGGCGACTTTAACGCTTCTTATACGCTGCCCTAGGTACGCTGCCCCAGGCACGCTGTCCTGGTTTTTCGATTCAATGCAGGCGGCAGTGTTGTTGCGCAGCGCGCGCAAAGATCACACTGCCGCCAGGGTGCCTTCAGGCCATATTGATTGGCCGAACTTTACTCCTGCTTTTTCGACTTATCTGTTTTTATCCTCTCGGTTTGAGTAATGCGTCGAACCACTCTCAAGTGGTTTGACGACACAATTCGCTTCGACAATTTTGCTGAATGGCGTTCCTTCTCACCAGCCGCCGTTAGGGAAAACCGTGGTTTATCGTTTCACATTTCACAGCGCGTTGGTGCGCGGGATCGTGTTGCTCTTATGGTTCGGCCTGATTTGGGCGCTGGCCTGGGTCAGCAGCCGCCATTTTCTGGTGCGCACTTTTGCCGATGAACGGATGGTATATAGCCGCGAAGTCCTGCAACTGGCTCTCGCGCGCTTGCCGAATTCGCCGCGTCTGCATAAGCGCATGGCGGAAACCAACTTGCTGCCTACGATTGCTGAGGCTGAACCTGATTACGCGCAAGCCGGTCAGCATGCGCTGCATGCGCTGCAATTGACGCCGCGCCACGGTGGTTATTGGCATTTGCTGGCGCTGGCGCAAGAGGGGCAGGGGCTGACCGCCGAGGCCGAACAATCGTTGTGGCAGGCGGCGGCACTGGCTCCTGCCGACAGCCAGATCAATTGGGCGTTGGCGAACGTATTGGTGCGCGGCGATAAAGTGGATGAGTCGGCGCTTTATTTTCGACGCGCGGCTTCGTTGAGTGCGGCGCTTTATCCGTTGGCTTTCGACACTTTGTGGCAAGCGGGCGGACGCAAGACGGAATTGCTGGAATCCATTTGCACTTCGCCGGTGGGGCGAGTGAGTCTGGCGCAATATCTGGCGGAGCAAAAACTCTATGCTGAATGCGCCACGATCTTTCAGTCGTTCGATGCGACGACGCTCGTTGCCGTAACGCCCCTGCCGCAAGTCAGCCAAACGCTGGCGCAATTATTCGAAGCGCGACAGTTTGCGGTGGCGCGGCAGATTTGGCTGCGTTTGCAACCCGATGCGACGGGCACCAAGAGCGGCGCGTTGTGGGATGGCGGTTTTGAAAATCCAACCCCTTTGGTTTTGCCGCACTTTGCCTGGGCGTTGCGTGACAGCAATTACGCGCGGGTCGGATATGACGACGGCGTTCATCGTTCAGGTCGTTATTCGCTCAAATTGCTTTTCACCGGACGCGATTCCACGACCTTGCAGGGAGAGGTTCAACAGCGATTGGCGCTCGAACCCGGTCGTCGTTATCGCTTCGAGGCGTATGTGAAAAGCGAAGGCCACGTGACGACCGAAGGGCCGCGTCTGGTGATTGGCGTAAGAGGCAAACCCTTTGCACAAGCGCCGCCGCTCGCGTCCGGCACGTGGGATTGGCAGTTGGTCGCCTTTGAATTCGTAGCGCCTGCGACTGATGAGGCGGTGTTCTTTGACATTGTGCGTACCCCGAAGCTCGCTTACGACGAACCGACGAAAGGTGTGTTGTGGTTCGACGATCTGAAACTGATTGCCGCAGAAAATTAATCTGCCGACAAACGCAAAGGCCGCCAATGACATCATAGGCCGCGCCCAGAAGCTGAAGAAGCGAAACGCAGTTTCAAGTCGCTTCATGAATTACCAACCGCACGCTGACAGCCTGCATTACCCCATAACCTGAATGCGTGCTTTCGACCCGATTCGTCAGGCCCGGATTCATCATGCCGGATTCATCATGTTAGTTGCCGCCCTCGAAAAAATCATTGTATGGGGATCGCTGTTGCTCATTACGGCGTCGGCGCTGGCGCACGGCGCGGTCGAATCGTGGTCATTGGCACTGGTCGAGTTGAGCATTTTGCTCCTGTCGTTGTTGTGGGGCGTGCATTGCGTGGTCGCAGGCCGGGTGAAACTGGTATTGACCAATTTGCTCGCGCCTTTGTCGGGCTTGTTGTTGCTGGGCTTGCTGGCTTGCGTTACGTGGCAAGGCAAAGACGGCGTGCGGCAGGGTCTTTCGTGGGATGCTGAAGCAACGCGATTGGCGACTTTTACGTTGGGTTGTTTGTTGCTCGCGTTCATGTTGTTTGCCAATTATCTGATTACGGCGCGGCGCGTGCTGTTCGTTACGCAAGTTCTGATCGCATTCGGTTTCGCGCTGGCGCTGTTTGGCCTGTTGCAGCACTTTACCTGGAACGGCAAGTTTTACTGGTTGCGCGAGCCGCTGGTTCCACCGGTCAGTCCGTTCGGACCGTTCGTCAATCGCAATCATTTTGCCGGATACGTTGAAATGCTGTTGCCGTTGCCGTTGGCGCTGGTTTGGATGAAAGCCGTGCGA
>JABFSD010000100.1 GCA_013140935.1 Acidobacteriota bacterium | reverse complement strand
GCGCGGTCGCGCGTGACGACGGCGGCGAGTGTCTCTTTCGCTTTGCGCGTATTCGGTTGCGTAACGACGGCGAACGATTGATTCGTCGTAATCGCCGCCTGCGCCGTCATCGGAAAGCCCATGGCCGCGACTGTGAGCTTTTCTTTTTCGAGCAAGCTCAACAGGTTTTCTTTCGGCAAGTGCAGCGCATCATCGAGATTGGTTTCACTCAACGTGCCGCGCGTTTCGTCGAAGTGTTGGTTGGTCGTGACCTTGTGGTCTACGGGCAGGCGACCGGTGAGTATCGTGGCGTGCGCGGGCAGCGTTTGCGACGGATATACGCTTTCCGCCGTTTGCGCGACGACACCGCGTTCGCGCCAGCGTTGCAGCGCCACCATCGGCGTAGCGCAGTTGCTCGGCTTCGTCACGCAGATGCCTTGCAAGCCGCCGATGGAAATCACGACGACGTGCGACGTGATGCGCTGGAATCTGGGTTTTGGCGTAGCCGTTGGTGTTGGCGTTTGCGCGAAAAGGCTGACGCACAAACTCAGCAGCAGGCAAAGCGGGATGCAGATGATTCGCATAAAGGAGTTGTAGAACAAGATGGTATCTTGTTCCCTCAGTCACGGAACAAGATACCATCTTGTTCCACAGCCAATTAACGAGTCGCGTTGTGTATCGCCTCAATCATTTCGCGCACGGCTTTATCCAGTCCAACCAACGCGGCGCGAGCGATGATGTTGTGGCCGATGTTGAACTCTTCGATTTCGGCGATGCGGGCGATGGGGGCTACGTTGCGATAGGTGAGGCCGTGTCC
The DNA here is from genome assembly GCA_013140935.1 of Acidobacteriota bacterium. GTDB lineage: Bacteria > Acidobacteriota > Blastocatellia > RBC074 > RBC074 > JACPYM01. Next base: position 6,759 of record JABFSD010000100.1, on the reverse strand, counting down.
GGCGGCGACGCCGACGCCTGCGCGTTTGGCCGCGCGCGTAGCGGTGCGAATGCGTTCGATCTCAGAGGCGATCTCTTTGGTTTTGCGCACCGTCATATCGCCCGGATGTTCGTTGAGCAAGGCATAGCTCGCCGTACAAAGCTCGACTTGAAATGCTCCCAATCGCGCGGACGCTTTGATTTGCCTTACGTCGGGATCAATGAAGGTGCTGACGAAAATGCCTGCCGCTTGCAACTTGGTGATCGCGTTTTTCACCGCGTCACGATTGGCGACGACATCCAGCCCGCCTTCGGTCGTGATTTCCTGCGGGCGTTCGGCGACGAGCGTGACGACATCGGGTTTGACGCGCAACGCGATTTCAATCATCTCGTCAGTCGCAGCCATTTCTACGTTAAGGTGCGTGACGACGACCTGCCTGAGCGCGAGCAAATCATAGTCTTGTATGTGCCGCCGGTCGCTGCGCAGATGCGTAGTGATTCCGTCAGCGCCCGCGAGTTCACAAATCACTGCGGCAGCCGCCGGATTCGGTTCGTTCGTGCGACGCGCCTGACGAATCGTAGCGATGTGGTCAATGTTGACGTTAAGCCTGCTCATTTATTTTGTTTCGGTGTTGAGTGCATTCACCGGCGCTGCTTCGTCATAACGTCCGGTGAGTGCGTGCCAGCGAATCGTAGCCACTTCGGAGAGGACTTTCAGCGGCGCGGTGTAAGGGTTCACTTTTGAGCCTTCGACGTGATTCCAGCGCACGGGCGTTTCGAGCAAGCGCCAGCCTTGTCGTTTGGCGATGAAGAGAATTTCAGGATCGAAACCGAAGCCGTCAATTTGCTGAACTGCGAAAGCCTTTTGTGCAGCTTCACGACGAAAGGCTTTGAATCCGCATTGCGTGTCTTTGAAATTCAAACCGGTGAGTGACCATTGAATCCAGTTGCCGGTGCGTCCGATGGCTTCGCGGATGGGCGATTGATGTGTTCCGACGAGCGAACGATCAAGCGCGCGTGAGCCAAAGACTACGTCATAGCGATTGGCTTCGATGGGTTCGATGACCTTGGCTGTTTCGCCAATCGGCGTCGCCAGGTCAGCGTCCATAAACAGCGCGATGTCGCCTTTGGCTTGCAACATGCCGTGACGCACCGAATAACCTTTGCCGCGATTGCCCGGATTGTGCAACAGCCGCAAGCGCCCCGCGCCGCGACTCTCGAATTTCAAAACCTCATCCGCCGTCTTGTCGCGCGAACCGTCGTTGACGACGACGACTTCGCTTTCATAAGACTGCGCGTCGAGATAATCGAACGTCCCTTCCAGTGTTTTCCCAATTCGCTCCGCTTCGTTATAAGCCGGAATCACGATGGATAAATGTGGCATCCCTGTTCCTTTTCCCCTTGCATCATCTTGCGTCAGCACGACGCGAACGAAGCCGCACTCTAACGCAATTCGGTGAACGGAGAAAGCTGAAACTCGTGCGAAAAATCCAATCTATAGACGCTCGCTCAAAGCCGATGCTAAGATGTCGGTTCGTGCAGTTTTCAGCTTCAACAACTCTGTTATGCCTGACTCCAAAGCAAAAATGATCGCCACGCTTTTCGCCGAAAACGAAGTGTTGAGCGTAAGCGCGCTTAACGAGCAGATCAAGGAAATGCTCGAAAGCGAATTCTTTGCCGTCACCGTGCAAGGCGAGATTTCCAATTTCAAAAAGCATACGTCGGGGCATTGGTATTTCACGCTCAAGGACGACCGCTCCCAACTGCGCGGCGTATTCTTTCGCCAGTGGAATCGCCTGTTGCGCTTCGAGCCGGAAAACGGTTTAGAGGTTCGCGCGCGCGGACGCATTAGCGTTTATGAACCGCGCGGCGAATATCAAATCGTCGTCGAGACGCTTGAACCCGTCGGCGTGGGTACGTTGCAACTCGCGTTTGAGCAACAAGTGAAACGACTCGCAGCCGAAGGGCTTTTCAACGAAGCCCGCAAGCGCAAGCTGCCTACGTTTCCGCGCCGCGTGGGGATTGTGACTTCGGCGGTAGGCGCTGCGCTGCGCGATGTTTTGCAGATTCTCGAACGGCGCAATCCGTTGGTGAATGTGTTGATTGCGCCCGTGCGCGTGCAAGGCAATGGCGCAGCGGCTGAGATTGCCGATGCGATCAAGTTGCTCAACAAGTTTTCGCAAAAACAGGACGAGCCGCTCGACGTAATCATCGTCGGACGCGGCGGCGGTTCAGCCGAAGACCTGTGGGCGTTTAACGAAGAAGTCGTAGCGCGCGCGATTTTCGATTCGGCGATTCCCATCATCTCTGCCGTAGGCCACGAGACCGACATCACGATTGCTGACTTGGTCGCGGACGTGCGTGCGGCGACACCGTCAGCAGCGGCTGAACTGGTTTCTGCCGAAGCAAAAGCATTGGTCAATCGCGTGCAATCGCTCTCACAGGATTTGCACCGCGCGATGGTTTTCGATTTGTTGCAACGCAAAAACCGCGTGCGCGAGTTGGTCAACAGTCGCGGCTTCACGGCGACAGCGCAATCCATCGTGACGCTGGCCGCGCGCAACCGCGAACTCGAAAAGCGCGCGGTGGATGGATTGAAAACAACGCTGCAACAAACGCGCTGGCGACTGTATGACGCCGAACGTCGTTTGGCTGCGACAGACTTTCGCGCGCCGCTGACTGACAAGCATGCGCGATTGGCTGCACTCGAAAAACGCATGCAAACCGTCGCGCAGCGTTTGTTCGCCGAACGCAAGCACGCGCTCGCACTCGCCGCAGGCAAGCTCGACGCGCTCTCGCCGCTGGCAGTGCTGGGGCGCGGCTATGCGCTGGTGCGCGACGACGCGGGCAAGCTAGTTACGAAGACTTCACAATTAACTACCGATCAACGCATCAAGCTGCGGTTGGTAGATGGAGAGAAAGACTGTCAGGTGATTTAAGAACTATGCCAAAAGCCACAAAAGAAAAAGCGCCTGGTTTTGAAGAAACCCTCGGCTCGCTCGAAAACATCGTCGCCCAACTTGAATCAGGCGAACTGCCGCTCGAACGCGCACTCGAACTTTTTGAAGAAGGCGTCAACCTCACGCGCAGTTGCCAACAGCAACTCGAAGACGCCGAACGCAAAGTCGAAGTCCTGTTGCGCGAACGCGGCGAGATCAAGACTGTTCCGTTTGAACCGAAAGCTGAAGCGGCGGCGAGTGAACCTGCTCCGCCCGCCGCGCCGCCTGCCACCGCAAAGGTTGAAGATTTCGACGACGACATACCGTTTTAATCAATGCCGCTCAACCTCAACGAATACCTCAAACAAAACACCGCGCGCCTAGACCAATGGCTCGACCGTCTCTTGCCGAGTGTCGAAACGCCGCCTGCTAAAATTCATGAAGCCATGCGTTACAGCGTGTTTGCGGGCGGCAAGCGGCTGCGTCCGACGTTGGTGATCGCGGCGGGCGAACTGTTCAACGCGCCTGAAGCCGAGTTGCTGCCGACGGCTTGTGCGCTCGAAATGATTCACACCTATTCGCTGATTCACGACGATTTGCCCGCAATGGATAACGACACGCTGCGGCGCGGACGTCCGACGAATCACGTCGTTTACGGCGAAGCGATGGCGATTCTCGCAGGCGATGCTTTGCTAACGCAGGCCTTTATCGCGCTGTCGGGTTACGCAACGGTGAACGAAGCGCGCAAGGTTCGCGTCATTGCCGAAGTCGCGCAAGCCGCCGGAACTGTTCGCGCGCTGATTGGCGGACAGGTGCTGGACATGCAACACGAAGGCGACCTGACCGTGACGGGCGCGCAACTCGAAGAAATTCATCGCGCGAAAACCGGCGCGCTGATTCGTTGCGCGATTCGCGTGGGCGCGATCATCGGCTGCGCTTCAGAAAACGAGTTGGCGGCGCTGACCGAATACAGCGAAAAGGCGGGGCTGGCGTTTCAGGTGGCTGACGATGTGCTGGACGCTACCGCAACGAGTGAGGCGTTGGGCAAGACGGCAGGCAAAGATGCGGCGGTACAGAAGGCGACTTATACGGCGCTTTATGGGGTTGAAGACGCGCGACAGCGTGCCCAACAGCTTTGTGATGAAGCCCTTGCCGCATTGGAACGAATCGAACGCGACACCGAAAGCCTCAGTGCACTCGCCCGTTTCATCATCGCGCGGCAATCCTAGCTTGACAGTACAAACCACGCTTCAGTAAGCTCCGCGCTTTGCAAAAAGGCCGGAAAGCGTTCCGGCTCAAGCAATTCAGCTTTCAGAGCCTTTAGAGAGATAGACGTTAAGAGGAGATATATTCATTATGCCGAAGCGCACTTTTCAACCTAACAATCGCCGTCGCGCCAAAACGCACGGCTTCCGTGAACGCATGTCTACCAAAGCGGGCCGTTCGGTGATCAAGCGCCGCCGCGCGAAGGGTCGTAAACGCCTGACGCCAGCGCATTATTAAGAAGCCGCCTGCTCGCCTTCTTTTTAGATAACTTTCGGCGATTGCTTTCCCTTGTGGTTATTAAAGCAAAGAAAAAACTTGAGAAGCAATCGCGTCGTCTTTGTTCGAGCAAGCAATTTCGCAAAATTTATCAGGAAGGCCAGCGGTTCGGTTCACCTTATTTCACTGTGTTCGTCGTGCCGAACGATTTGCAGCAACCGCGTTATGGCATCACGGCTACGCGGAAGGTGGGCAACTCGGTGCTTCGCAATCGTTGCAAACGCCGCATTCGCGCCGCCTTTCAGCAAATCGAACGCACAGCGCAGGTTCATCTCATCGGCCTTGATCTCGTTATCAACGTCAAGACCGAACTGGCAAAGGCCGAATTCGCCAGCTTGGTCGAAGCCTTTGAGCGAACCTTAACGCGCGCCGAATCGTTTTGGCGCAAGAAGTTGGACGAACCAGCGGTTAAAGAAACCGCTGAGGAGGCGCAATGAAACAAATCGCGCTTCTGCTTTTGAAAGTTTATAAATACACCGTATCGCCGCTGTTGCCGCCGAGTTGTCGCTTTACGCCGACTTGCTCTGAATATATGGCCGAAGCGATTACGCGCTACGGCGTATGGCAAGGCGGATGGCGCGGATGCAAACGGTTGATGCGCTGTCATCCCTTTTCACCGGGAGGTTACGACCCTGTGAACTGATCGTGTGGGATTAAGTAGTTACCTATTCGTTACGAGTTCATAGCTGAGTTCACAGATGGAAAACGACAATCAAAGTAACCCTCGCATCGTTCCTTTTCTGATTCTTTCCTTTTTGATTTTTCTGGGCTGGTCATTGGCCTACGAAAAATTCTTTCCCAAGCCGGTTAAACCGCCAACACCGACTGATACGACGGCTGTAGCTTCACCGTCGCCTGTGACCGAAGCGACGCCTGCGATTGTTGCGGCAACGCCCGCGCCCGCTACGCAAGCCGAACTGCGCCAGCTCAAACTCAACACCGAGTTGTGGAATGCGAACATTTCAAATCAAGGCGCGGTGATTACCGAATGGACGATCACCAAGTTCACCGACGGACAGAAGATTGATCCGCAAACGAACGGCGTCAATTTGGTTTCAGCCAAAGTCTCGCAAGAGCAAGGCGCATTCTTTCGCTTTCACATTCCGTCAGATCAAGGACTGGAAAAAGAACTCAACGAAGCGCGTTACGCGCTTGAAAACGCGAGTGATGTGCAGGTTGAATTAGGCAGAGGCCAAAAGCGCGAGATCAGTTTTGCTTACAGCAACAACGGCGTCGCGGCGCGCAAGAAATTCATCTTCAAAGGACAAGGTGCAGACAACGCCTCCGGCTTCGATTTCGATTTCATCAGCGAAGTCACGCGCAACGGACAAGCGGTTGATGCTTACGTCGTGATCGGCCCGAATTACAGCGATCACTCGGTCGTAGAAGTTTCGACTTACAAGCACCCGCCGCAAATCAGTTATGCCATTGCTACCAAAGTTTTTCGCAAGCAAGGCGCAGAACTTATAGCGCCTAACCCTGTCAATCAACCGCTGATTCCGAATGGATGGTTTAGCGCGAAAGACCCAGCCGCCAAAGTGAATTGGGCAGGCGTAGACGACAATTACTTTTCGATGGTGGTCGTTCCCGATCAACCCGTTGCCGGAGTCGGTCTCAATCAGCCAGTCAAAGAAAATGTCAGTGGCAAAATGGTAGACCGCAATTATGTCTCGGCTGCGCTCAAGCTGAATCACGGTCAACTTAATCACGTTTACGCCGGCCCGAAAGCGCTCGATACGCTTGAAACGATGAGCGCCCAATTCGGACTCGTCGGTAAGAGCGCCGGACTCGAAGAAATCGTCAGTTACGGCTTGCTCGACTTTCTGCCCAGCGCGTTGGTGAAACCCATCGGTCGTTTCATGCTGGTCGCGTTGCGAACGCTCAATCAATACACGCACAACTGGGGCTGGGCGATTGTGCTGTTGACGATTGCGTTGAATATGATCTTTTTTCCGCTGCGTTATTTCAGTTCGAAAAAGATGAAGGCCGCCGCTGCCATGCAACCTCAGATGAAAGCCTTGCAAGACGAAATGGCGAAGCTCGGCAAAGACGATCCGCGCGTGATGGAGTTGCAGAAAAAGCAACTCTCGTTGATGAAAGACGCCAATCCGCTGATGGGCTGTTTGCCGCTGTTGTTGCAAATGCCGTTTTTCATCGCCGTGTTTGCGGTGTTGACCGTTTCGATTGAAGTCCGCCACGCGCCGTTTTTCGGCTGGCTGAAAGATTTATCCGCACCCGACCCATATTGGTTGTTGCCGATCATTATGTGCGTGACAATGATCGCGCAAACGGCGCTGACG
>JABFSD010001191.1 GCA_013140935.1 Acidobacteriota bacterium | reverse complement strand
GCGCTCAAGCATTTGAACATCGCTGCGTCGCAATATCCGCGCGACCGCGTAGTGCAAAACACGATAGGCCGCATCCTGTTTTTGCAGCGGCGCTATCAAGACGCGGTGACAACGCTCAACAAAGTTTTAGGCATTGACCCCGAAGACTTGCAGGCGCATTACAACCTGATGCTGTGCCAGCAGGGCCTGGGCAATTCCGCCGAAGCCAAGCGCGAAGAAGTTCTCTATCGTCGCTTTAAGGCTGACGAATCTTCGCAAGCTATCACGGGCGACTATCGTCGGCTGAATCCGCACGACAATAACGAGCGGCAACAGATTCACGAACATCGTTCAGTGGTGAGTGAGCCAATCAAACCAGCGCCGAAAGCGCCACCGAAAAAAGGTGTGTTGGTGGCGCGGCGTTAATGGGAATTATGGGAGTTATGAGGATTATAGGAGCGATGAGAACCGTGTTGGCACGCGCTCAGAGAGTTCCCATAACTCTCATCGCTCCCATAACTCTCATTGCCTTTATCCTCAGCCTGACCAGCCTCGCCCAACCTCCTCGTTATCACCACGACAACTGGCAAACCGAACAAGGCTTGCCGCAAAACACTGTGTCTTGCCTCAAGCAAACGCGCGACGGCTATCTATGGCTCGGCACGCGCGCAGGCCTCGCCCGCTTTGACGGCGTGAGGTTCACCGTCTTTGATCGCCACACCACACCCGCCTTGCCGCACAATCAGATTCGCCACTTGCTCGAAGACCGCGCCGGAAATTTATGGATCAGCACACCTGCCGCACTGGTGCGTTATCGCGCAGGCCAGTTCACCGCCTTCACGACGAAAGAGGGACTGGCGAGCGACAACGTCTGGTCAACCTATGAAGATCGCGCAGGTAACTTGTGGGTGGCGACGCTCGGCGGATTGAGCCGCTATCGTGACGGCAGGTTTACGTCACACGCAATTGGCAACGTCGAAACCATGCTCGAAGACCGCGAAGGCACGATGTGGGTTGGCACGACGGATGGATTAGTGCGTTGGGCGAACGATGCTTTTATGACGTTCACCAAACAACAGGGACTCGCAGGCAACACGATCAAGACGCTGTTTCAAGACCAGCAAGGTCGCTTGTGGATTGGCACAACGGAAGGCTTGTCGCGTTGGAGCGAAGGCCAATTTGTTAACGCGGGCTTGCCGCCGCGCGAAATCACGGCTTTCGCGCAAGACCGCGCAGGCACGCTCTGGGTAGGCACGACCGACGGTTTGTATGAAGAACGCGGTGGGCGATTCATCCGATATGCTACCGCTGACAATCGCATTACTGCGCTTTACGCCGACCGTAGCGGCAATGTGTGGGTTGGCACGTCGAACGGCCTCAGCGATGTAGCGCGGGTTACTAACCCGCGCTACATCGCTGAGGCCGTTCTCGCTATTTACGAAGACCGCGAAGGCAATCTGTGGAGCGGCACTGACGGCGGCGGTTTGCACGTCTTGCGGCAGGTCAAGTTCAACACGTTTACGACGCAGCAAGGCTTGGGCGGCAACGTGATTCGCTCGGTCGCCGAAGACCGCGCAGGCAATCTTTGGGTCGTTACGCAGGAAGGCGGCGTCAGCAAATTCAGCGCGGGACATTGGACGAACTTACCCGGCAAAGACGTAATGTCTGTATGCGAAGACCGCGCAGGCGATCTGTGGTTCGGCACGACGAATGGTTTGGTGCGGCAACGCGGCAACACGCGCACGATTTACACGGCGCGCGACGGATTGCCCGACGATCACATTCGTTCGCTTTACGCCGACGGTGCGGGGCGCTTGTGGATCGGTACGCGGCGCGGACTGGCGCGTTGGCAGGATGGCAAGTTTACTTCGTGGTCTGCGCTCGACGGCTTGCCTGACGATTTGATCGGCGCACTGTGCGAGAGCCGCGATGGCGCGTTATGGATCGGTACGCGCAACGGCCTGAGCCGCTTTCACAACGAACGGTTCACTAATTACAACGTGAACGATACGGTTCTCGCCTTGCACGAAGACGACGCGGGCAATCTGTGGATCGGTACGCTGGCCAATGGCTTGCTGCGTTTTCGTGAGGGCAAGTTCGCGGCTTACACGATGAAAGACGGGCTGCCCGATGACACGATTTACCACATTCTCGAAGACGATCAGCAACACCTATGGATGAGCAGTAACAAAGGCATCATCCGCGTCAGCCGCCTTGAACTCGAAGCGCGCAGTGCTGAGGCTACGCAACCGCTTTCACTGGCGACATACACAACTGCCGACGGACTCGAAACGCGCGAGTGCAGTGGCGGCGGGCATCCCGCCGGATGCAAGACGCGCGACGGCAAGCTGTGGTTCGCTACGCTCAAAGGCGTAGCCGTCGTTGACCCCGCACGCATGCCTTTCAACGCGCTGCCTCCGCCCGTCGCCATCGAACAACTGCTCGTAGACGATCAAGTCATCGCGCTAAATGACAACGAACAAAGCATTGCTGCCGGAGCGCATCGTTTTGAATTCGCTTTTACCAGTTTGAGTTTTGTCGCGCCTCATCAGGCCGCGTTTCGCTATCGGCTGGAAGGTTATGACAGCGACTGGTTGACAACGGGCGGACGGCGCGTGATTTCGTATACGAACCTGCCTTCCGGTCGTTATCGCTTTCACGTACAAGCCAGCAACAACGACGGCGTATGGAACGAAACCGGCGCGACGCTCGCGTTTTATCTGCGCCCGCATTTTTATCAAACGTGGTGGTTCGCGGCGTTGGTTGTCGCTACGCTCGCGCTGTTGGCGATGGCTTTGTATCGCTTGCGCGTTCGCCGCTTGCAGCGCGAATTCGATGTCGTACTCGCCGAACGCGCCCGCCTCGCGCGCGAGATTCACGACACGCTGGCGCAAGGCTTCACGGCGCTTTCGTTACAACTCGAACTGGTCACGCGGCTGATTGATCGCGCGCCCGCTACGGCGAAGACGCATCTCGAACAAGCGCGCGCTCTCGTCCGCGACAGCCTTGCCGAAGCTCGCCGCACTGTCTGGGAACTGCGTTCGTCGTCGTTGGCAGCCAGCGATTTGCCGACAGCCTTGCAACAGGTGGCGCATCAACTTACCGCCGGCAGCGACGTAAACGCGCAAGTCGAAGTCAGCGGAATTTATCGCCCACTCCCCCGCTGGCTTGAAGACCACCTGTTGCGCATCGGACAGGAAGCCATCACCAACGCTGTCAAACACGCGCACGCCACGAATATACGGTTGTTACTCACATTTGAACCGCAACGCTTGCGCTTCAGTGTGCGCGACAACGGCATCGGCTTTGACGCGACGGCATTGCCTGTGAATGGAGATCAACAAGGCGGTTTCGGACTGGTCGGCATCCGCGAACGCGCCGCGCAAATCGGCGGGCAACTCGCGGTCAATAGTCTTCCGCACGAGGGGACGGAAATCGTGATCGAGGTTTCGCTGGATGAATAAACCTGCTTTTGATTTGCGCCGGACGACCAGCATCATTTCGTCTCAGCCAGCAAGCGTGACAACTCACGTTGCGCGTCTTTCAACTGTTTGGCGTAACGCACGTCGCTGATCAAGTTTTTCATCTCGTAACGATCTGCTTGCAAGTCATATAGCTCATCCATTCCTTCGAGTTCAGTGTAATGAATGTATTTCCATTGCGGTGTGCGCACGGCTTGCCAACTCTTGATGCGGGGAAAATTGGTTTCGTGAAAGTATTCGAGCAAGACCGTCTCGCGCCAGCCTTTGGTCTTCCCTTTGAGTAAGGGCAGCCACGAACGCCCATGCATATTCGCCAAAGGGGAAGCGCTCGCGAGTTCGATCAACGTAGGCGCGAGGTCGGCATTCAAAATCGTTTGCGTGAATTGCGTCCCGGCTTTGATGAGCTTGGGATAACGCACGAGGAAGGGAATGCGAATGGATTCCTCATAAGCTGCGCGTTTGTCGCCCAGCCGATGTTCGCCCCAGAAATAGCCGTTGTCGCTGGTGAAAATAATCAGCGTGTTATCGAGTGCGCCGCTCTCGGCGAGCGTTTTGAGAATCATTCCGACACCTTCGTCTATGGCGGCGAGTTGTTGCATTTGTGCGAGCGCGACAGGACGTTGCGGGGCTTGATTCGCCGGACGATTCGGATTCGCATTCGGATTGGGCGGTACAGGCAAAGCGAGCATCGGCCTGCCGTTCCAATCATCCTGTTTGTTCGGCGTCGCGGGCAGCGTCGCGCCTTCATACAACTTGTCATGGCGTTCGGCGGGAACGAACGGGCCGTGTACGGCTTTATGCGCCAGCGTCATGGCAAAAGGCTTGTCGTGTTTTTTCTTCAGGTACTCAACCGCATATTCATTCAGCAAATCGGTCATGTAACCTTGCCGGTCAAGGCGCTCGCCGTTCACGTTGAATTGCGGATTGTCATAACGGCCTTGCCCTTTGAAGCTCACCCAATGATCGAAGCCCGCGCGCGGCGTGTCGTCATTGCCCATGTGCAGCTTGCCGATATACGCCGTTTCATATCCGGCTTTCTGCAATTGCTGCGGCCAGGTCTTGAGTTGATGGCTGAGCGGGTTGAAGACCTGCGGCTTTTCGTTGCCGACCATTTTGTGCGTGTGAACGTATTGCCCGGTCAGAAACGTCGCGCGCGAAGGCGAACACAACGGCGTCGTCACGAAAGCGTTGCGAAAGATCGCGCCTTCTTTAGCAATGCGATCAATGTTGGGCGTCTTCGCATAAGGATGTCCCGTCGCGCTCAAGCCGTCCCAACGCAAATCGTCAATCAGGATGAACAGAATATTCGGTCGCGTGGCAGTGGGTTTGCTTTGCGCATAAGCCGCGAAACAAAGACACGCCAACAAAGGGAAAAGCAAGGTTCGTTTCATAAGGGTTTTTCTCCGACGCAATGTTTATGCACTGCCGATGGATTCCGCAAGGCGATTGGCGCATGATTCGCTAACTTTTTGGCATGACAGTTTTACCCCAACCTTCAGGAGATCAACATGCATACTCGTTCGCTCGTCGCATTTTTGCTGATGGCGTTTGCCGCAGCTTTCGTTCAGGCGCAAAGCCCTTTACCTACTGCTGAAACGTCACTCGCTCCTAAAATCGCCTGCGCTGAATTGCGTGCTTTGACTGGCTATGAATTCACGGTCGAAAGCGCGACGTTGATGCCAGCCGCCAACGACGTCCCCGCGCATTGCCGCGTCAGAGGGCTGATCCAACCTGAGATTCAATTCGAAGTGAGTTTGCCCGCCGCATGGAATCGCCGCTTTTATATGTTCGGCAACGGCGGCTATGCGGGCGAAGCGCTCGAAGCTGCGAACCGCGCCGGCCAACGCCACAACGGCTTGCGGCGCGGCTTCGTCACGGCACAAACCAATACGGGACACGAGGCGGCGGGCGAACCGCTCGGCGCTTTCGCGATGCATCGGCAGAAGCTGTTGGATTACGCCTTTCGTTCGCTGCATACGACGGCGGAAACCGGCAAACGCCTTGCGACGGCTTATTACGGCACACGCCCCATTCGCTCTTATTTCGAGGGCTGCTCAACCGGAGGCCGTCAGGCGCTGATGCTCGCGCAACGTTTCCCCGAAGATTTCGACGGCATCGTCGCGGGCGCGCCTGTGCTGAATTTCAGCGGCACGATGGTGAGTTACGCGCGGATGGTGCAAGCGTTCAAAGCGGCTCCGATTCCTTACGCCAAACTCAAACCGTTGGCCGAGCGGATTTACGCGCAATGTGACGAGCAGGACGGATTGAAAGACGGCTTGATTGACGATCCGCGTCGTTGCCGCTTTTGCCCTTCTTGCGATTTGCCGAAATGCGCTGACGGAACCGACAACGCCGCCAAACCTGATTGCTTCACCGAAGCGCAGATGGAAACGCTCGAGAAAGTTTACGGCGATGTGACGAGCAACGGGCAACGTTACTTTCCCGGCTGGCCCCTCGGTGCTGAAGTCGCAGGCCCCAACGGACGCAGCGGTTGGGACAACTGGATCGTGAATGAACAAGCGTTACCGACCATTTGGCAAAACTTCGGCCAAGCCTTCTTCCGCTATCTGGCTTTTCCTGAAAAGAATCCGAGCTACGAACTGACCAGCTTCGATTTCGATAAAGACCTGAAGCGGCTCGACTGGATTCACAGCGTGCTGGATGCGACCGACCCCGACTTGAGCGGCTTCAAAAAACGCGGCGGCAAGTTGCTGATGTATTTCGGCTGGGCCGATCCGGCGTTGAATGCGCGAATGGGTGTTGAGTATTACGAAAGCGTGATGACAACCATGGGGGCCACGACGACTGATTTCTTCCGGCTGTTTATGGTGCCGGGCATGTTCCATTGTCAGGGCGGCGTCGGATGCAGCAGCTTCGACAAACTCACGCCCGTGATGCAATGGGTCGAGAAATCCACTGCGCCTGACCGATTGATCGGCTCTCGCATCGTGAATGGCAAGACGGATCGTACTCGTCCGCTATGTCCTTATCCGCAAGTGGCGAAATACAACGGCAGCGGTGACAGCGATAAAGCAGAGAATTTCAGTTGTGTGAAACCGTAGCGAAGCTCTGAGCCTGATTTGTGCGCAATAACTTTTGATCTGTAAGCCGACAGTGCGATGATGAAAACGTTCAGGGACTATATGAGCGGAAAATCATTATGGAGGAACTAAACTGATGGCATATCCATTCAATCGGTTGGAATTTGAGCAGAAGAAAGTCGCGGGGCTTTTCAACCCTCAATTCAATTACGAAGACTATTTACAACTGATCCGTGAGCAGGAAGAAATCAAGCGCGAAGCGGAAGTAAAAGCCGAACGTGAAGGCTACGAACTAGGCGCGCCGCAGCTCGATCTCACACCGGAAGACGAAGCGATTCTTGATCGCGTCTGGGCCAAACGCGCGACGGAAGCAGTTGCAATGGCACAGCCGTCAACGATTTTGCCCCCAGCCACAAACTGGCTGGATCGAATCAGCGGCTCTTTCAAAGACGAACCGGCTTTTGAACAAGTGCTTGAGTTGGGACGCGCCGCCCGGGCTGCTCAGAGGTATTACCCAGCAGAGCCTGAATCGCAGGAAAACGATTTGGCGGTATCTACCGGCCCGATCGGAGCAACAGCTTGAAATACCTATTTGATACAGATCATCTCAGCATCCTGCAACGGCAAACCGGACCCTCTTATGTCGCTTTGCAAGCGCGGCTTGCGCAGCATCCGCAGAACGATTTCGCCTGTTCGATCATCAGCTTTCACGAACAGGTGTTGGGTTGCAATGCTTACGTTAGCCAAGCCCGCAATTCATACGAAGTGGTGCGTGGTTATGACATGCTCGCGCAAGTGCTTCGGGATTTCTTGGACATTCCTGTGTTGCCTTTTGACGCCGCTGCGCAGCAGCTCTTTGAGCAATGGCGCGCGCAGCGAGTACGCATCCAGACGATGGATTTGCGCATCGCGGCTTGTGCCGCGTCGGCTGGGTTGACCATATTGACTCGCAACGCACGCGATTTTGGCAAAGTTCCTGCGTTGTCATTTGAAGATTGGACTCACTAACATCCTCGCCCTTTCTGAATACCGTCAGACTTAACTCAACACATAAGTCCCCTGTGAC
>JABFSD010000788.1 GCA_013140935.1 Acidobacteriota bacterium | reverse complement strand
GGCATGGTCTCGCGCGGCGAAGTCGGCCTCATCGTCGCGGGCGTAGGCCTCGCCAGCAACGTCATCAATCAAGAGGTGTTTTCGATTATGGTGATTATGGTGCTGGTCACGACGATGGTTACGCCGTTGTTGCTGAGACTGACCTTCCCCAAAGTGGAAGAAGCAGAATGCGTCGAAGTGTTTGAAGAGTTCGCAGGGCTGAAAGATTCTCACGATAACGAGTAATTTCTTTTGACCGCACTTGAATTTGAGTTGTACAGTCGGGCTGTACAAGGAGACGTTATGGCAATTCAAACCACTTACAGCAACGCACGGGAAAATCTGGCTTCGCTGCTCGAACGAGTCGCTTCAGACCGTGAAATCGTGATTATCAATCGGCGCGGTTTTGAAGACGTGGCGTTGGTAACGGCTTCCGAACTTTCCAGTTTGCTCGAAACCGCGCACTTATTGCGCTCACCACAAAATGCGCAACGCCTGCTCAAAGCCTTGCGCCGCGCGCAAGCCAAAACGTTGAAACCTACGCCCGTAGCCAAACTGCGGCAGCAACTTGGATTAGATGAAGACGCCTAAAGCCAAAACAAAAAAAGAGCGCGAAGCCGTCTTTCATCCTGAATTTCTCGAAGACCTTCGTTATTGGGTCGAGACGGAACGAAAGACTGCGCTGCGCGCCCTTGACCTGATCGAAGACATCCTGCGCGATCCCTTCGACGGCATCGGCAAACCTGAGCCGTTGAAATATCTAGCCGCCAACACTTGGTCACGTCGCCTCACGCAAGAACACCGCATCGTTTATCTGGTCAGCGAAACCCGCATAGATTTTTTACAGGCGCGTTATCATTACTGATGTCGGAGCCCCCGTTGTAATTGCGCTATCTGATCGTACCCGGCAAGTTGGAGCCATAAATCCTTGACGATGTCGCTGCGTATATTCGTGTGTCCGTAACGGCGATTGAATTGGAAGTTCCTATGAAACCAACATTGAAGCCGCTATTCATGAAAAGCCACGATGCTCCGTTATCCATAGAGAACTGGTGGCTTGAAACAAACATGTGTGTCTGATTAGCAGCCAAGATGCTTGGAGTGATAGTTAAAGCAGCATTGCCAGAGCCATTAGCAAATGTCCAAGTTGTGCCGTTGTCTGCTGAACGTAAAACGCCAGTATTAACTCCGACCGCTAAGAGTTCTGTCCCTTTGACTGTTAGGGCGAATGGCCCGCTCAAACCTGAAATTGTGGGAATTCCACCGCCGGACGCTAGCCACGTAGCGCCGTAGTCATCTGAGCGCAGGATGCTATCCTCGAGAGTCGCGCCTTTCCCGCCTAGAAAAAGGCTATTCCCTTTCTGCACGAGGCTGCCAAAAGAATCATTCGGCAGAGTAGGTGTTGAAGATGTCCATGTTTGCCCCTCATCTTTGGAGATAAACCTACGAGAACCTATAAACGTTACTAAGTTATTGCTAGCACCAAAGATTTTTCCAACGGGAGTGTCAAGGCTCGGCGGATTCAGCCGCATCCACGAATTGCCATCGTCTTTGGATACAAAAAATCCAACCCCAGATGGTACCGACCCGCCAGCGCTAAAGAGCCGGGTGCTTACATAAAGCGCCCCATTAGCCGCTGAAATTGAGGCAACATAATCGCCAATGTCTTCTCCCCCTACAGGCAATTGGCGCCACGCTCCACCATCTCTTGATCTATATAGAGTTGAATTAATCGCAGCGTATACGTCATTCCCTATTGCCGTAAGTCCTTTTACACTCAGGAATCGCTCATGGTTTATTAATGCAGAAGTGAATACCCAATTTCCAAGTAAATTAGCTCCTGTTACGTTTATGGCCACTGCCTTGCTTGTTGTAATGATAGGCGCTCCATTATCGGTAGCATTGAATGTGGCAAAATATGTTCCGGGAGCCAACGGCGTCCAACTAAAGGTGCCAGTCGAAGGTGAAAAGGTTGCGCCGGCAGGTAAGCCTACGGCACTCAACGTAACACTTTGCCCAGTTTCAGGCGCGGCAGCAGTCACGTTGAAATTCAAGGCTCCTCCCGTTGTTACACTGTATGAATCGTTCACTGTAATCGTCGGTGGAGTATTGCTGCTGATCGTTGGCAAGGGTGAAACGTAAACGCCCTGATAACTTGGATAGGTAGTCGTGCCGTACGTCCGCATGCCTGATGCAGCCCAAAGCTTTCCATCGAAGGCGAATAACGATTCGGCACGCGGTGGCACGTCGCCCATATTCATCAGCGTCCAATTTCCGCCGTGGTTCAACGAGTAATAAATCCCTTGGGTGGTTCCCGCAACCAAGAAGGGCGATTGATAATGGAGCGAGGTTACGTTCAGGGTAGCAGATAAACCCGATGAGACTTGTGTCCACGTCGCACCATTATCAATTGAGCGAAATACGCCCGTGTTGGTTCCGGCAAATAATGTTTGGCCACTGGCGGTTAAGCAGTAAATGACTCCCGTCAAACCGCTGCCAGTGACAACCGAGAAGCTGCCATCTCCGGCGGATCGCAACAAATTGCCGCTCGTCGCAATGAAAAACTCAGCGCCCGCCGAGATCGCCTGATTTGGTAAACTCGCCGTAATTTCGCGCCCCACTGCCGCAAAGACCACACCGCTATCGGTTGAACGTTGGAAGAAGCTTGTGCTGAATTGCCCCGCAATCAATACGACTTGGCCGCGTATGCCCATTACATAAGCGTTCGCGGATAACGCGGGGAGCGAGCTAAGACTTAGCTTGGTCCAATTCACACCCAAATTGGTGGAGCGATACAACCCATCCTTCAATAACGCATAAAGAGTGCCCCCTTCCGCTGTCAGATCGTAGATCAATCGAGCTTGCGGCGAAGTCACTGTTACCGCAGGCAAGCCATTGCTGAAGAGTTGCCAGCCGTTGGTTTCTAAGCGATAGATACCTTTTTCGGTCTTCGCAAACAGTTTGTTTCCCACACTCGCAAAGCCATACGCCACACCGGCAGATTCAAGTCCCACGTTATATTGAGACCATAATCCATTGGGAATGTTTGGCGGCGGCACAATGTTAATCAACACCGTTTTTGTTTGGCTCAAAGAAGGTAAGACGCTATCCGCCGCCGTGAATGAGATGACAACCACGCCAACTTGAGTAATCACAGGCGTCCAGCCGAACGCACCAGTAGCTGGGTTGAAAGTAGCGCCTTGCGGCAGATTCGCGGCACTGAGGGTTATAGACTGTCCAACATCTGGGTCAGTCGCTGAGACCGTGAAACTTAACGTCTGATTAGCAACGACAGTTTGCGCACCTGGCACATTCAGCACAGGCGTATCGTTGACAGCCCTTCCTTCCAGACTAATGGTTCCAGAGTTGCTATTAGCGCGCCCGTCATTGACACGGAAAGTAAAGGCATCGCGTCCGTTGTAGTGCGCATTAGGCGTATAAGTGATATTGGGCAATGAACCACTCAACGAACCGCGTGTGGGGCTGGCAACGATGGAATAAGTCAGTGGGTCAACGTCGGCATCCAAGCCGTTGAGATTGATCGTCACAGGCGTGTCTTCCGTGTAAGCCAGAGTTTGCTCATAAGCTATCGGCGCACGATTGGTCTGGCCTGTGACAAGGGCTGAACCGTACACGCCACAGTTGGTGGTACCCACGAGCAGGCGACTAGCAATAGCGTGGACTACGTTGACATCGTTCGCACCGTTGCAACCAGATAAACCGTTGCTCAATAGATTCCAAGTCGCACCGCTATCGTTCGTCACGTATACGCCTGTACTCGTCGCTACGTAATAACGCATGCCGTCTATCCAGATTGAATTGACCACACCGGTTGAAGGGAAGCCACCAGCAACCTGTGCCCACATCTGACCACTGTTGCGTGAAATGTGAAGCCCACCACCATTTAAGCCTGCATAAACCGCTGCACCTGCATTCGCCAGCGCCAGCACCTGCGCACCACTTGGCAAGCCCGTGTTAGGCAAGCCATTGTTAAAAGGTATCCAGTTATTGCCGCTGCCCAGCAGGAAAAGACCGGCCCCGCGCGTGCCAACGTAGAGGCGTCCGCCATAAACCAGAAAGGTTGTAGCGTCTACGTTCGTCAAGCCGGTATTGAACGTTACCCACGCGCCATTGACGTAGCGGCACACGCCGCCTTGCGTCGCCGCGTATAACCGTCCACTGAAAAACAGAATGCTGTTGATGTTTAGTGTTGAACCCACTAACCCATTGTTAAGCACCGTCCAGCTTTGCCCATTGTTAGTTGAAACGAAGATGCCGCCACCGCTGCCCAACCCGACATAAAGCGTCGTACCGTCCACAAAAAATGCGCGCACGTCGGCATTTGTCGGCAGGCCGTTGTGAGATTGATCCAGTTAGTGCCGCTGTCGTATGAACACCAAACGCCTTGATTAGTGGCAGCAAACAGGTGGTAACCAATCGTCGCAAATGCGCGAATTGTGCGATTAGACAAACCCAGCGGACGAAATGTGAGATTCGTAATGGCAGGCGCAACAAGTTCGACGCCGGTTAGGTTAGACACGCCGAAACCTGAGACGAGTACTTGCACATCTAATGCAACGCTACCGAGAAGCGTGCGTGGAATTTCTACGTTGATTTGTTCGAGGCCGATGAAACCCGGCGCTACGCCCGCGTATGCAGGCACGACAGGCAAGCCATTGATGATGACGCGGGTGAATTCGCTGAAATTGCCATCGTTATTCGGATCAGGTACACGGCGTAAGCCGGTGAGGTATAAGATCAGGAATACTCTTTCGCCTTCCAGTCCCAAGTTGATCGGCGTTGCGAGTAAACGACCGGCAGTTTGATTGAACGCCGCCAATGTTTCGTAGCTTTGGCTGCCGTTCGCGGTCACACGCAAGACGAGCGAGGCAGGTACACCTATCCCATCGGCGTTGGCAGTAAAAATTGCGGGCGCGACTTGCATCACATTGATCGTGCCTATCGCTTGCTCGCCCCTTGAATTTGAGGCCACCACTGCGACTTCGCCCGGTGGCGTGTTCGCCGGAATCTGATAGTTGATTTGCATCGGCGAAACGAAAAACAGCGGCGCGGCTACGTTTTTGACGCGCACCGTCACGCCCGCCAATGTCGTCGGCAATTGAACGCCTGGCGTATTCGGATCGCTATCACGCCCTGACGCGGTTTCTGTTGAGAGATTCACACCAAAGCCCGCCACAATGGATTCAGGCGCGATACCGTCGGCGCGATAGCTTGCGGCTGACACAGTCACAAACGCAGCTTGTTGCGCGAAGATGTGTCTCCACGACAGCGTAGAAAACAAGGTCAATAAGACGGAGATGCAAACCAGGCTTAAGACCCAATTACGAGAAGGCGAAAAGAAAGAGACACTGCGCGCTAATACCATGGCTAGAATTTTCCTTAAAAGCAGAATCGAAGACGCTATTAGTAACGTAAGTTCGGCCATTCAGATTTTATTGATCAAGTTCCCACTGCTCGAACTTCAGCCAGATTGCCTTGATCGTAGACTATTTCGCCCTTTTCACTTCACGTTATACGCCGTCAACTCGCCCTGATTGCGAATATACAGCTTGCCGCCGATCACCACCGGATGCGCCCACGAGGGTTTGCCGAAATCCTGAATCGCAAAGCCGCCTTTCGCCACATAAGCCTGCGGATTGGCTTCGGCGAGACCGACGCGCTGGCCTTCGCCGAGCAGGTAAAGCATGCCGTCGGCGTAAGTGAGTGAGCCTTTGCCGACGCTGCGGTCGCGCCACATCACCTTGCCGGTGGCGAATTCCATGCACGTCAAAATCGAATCGGAAAAACCGTAAAGATAGCCGTTCACCAACACGACGCCGCCGTGATGGTTTTTCATCTCTTTGGTGAAGTAAGTCTCTTGCGCCGTCACGCCGCCATTCGCAGCCGTAAGATTCAGCAAGGCCGCGCCCGTGCCATACGCCGAAGTGAAAAAGACTTTGTTGTCGGCAAAGATCGGCGTCGTGCAATTGGCCGTGCGATTCGAAGGACTGCCGTGTTTCCATAACAGCTTGCCGTCAGTGGCGCGCACTCCGACCGCCGCGCTGTCAGTGAAATTCAGATACATCGGCACGCCGCCGACAGTCGCGGCAATGCTGGAAGAATACGCCGGGCCGTCGCTGAGTTCGCTCGACTTCCACAATACGTTGCCCGTGTTTTTATCAAGCGCCACTAAACTCGCTCCGCCGCCACCGGGAGAAACGATCAAACGATTGCCGTCAATCAAAGGCGATTCGCTGATGAGCCAGTGCGGATTGCTGCCGCCGAATTCTTTGAGAATGTTTTTGCGCCAGACGACGCCGCCGTCGCGAAAGCGCAGCGCCGCCAGGTCACCGTTTTCGGTCAGCACATAAACCTTATCGCCATCAATCGTCGGCGTACCGCGCGGGCCATTGCCTCTGTCTTGTGCGCCTTTGGGTCCTAACGCCGCCTGCCAAATCGTCTTGCCATCGGCGCGATTCAAACAAAACACCACGCTGGCCGTACCGCTCGTGCCTTGCACTAAGAGGCGGTCGCCGCGCATCGAGACTGAGCCGTAACCTTCGCCTAATCCTGAAATCTTCCACGCTGTAGCGGGGCCGTTGGCAGGCCACTGTTTCAGCAAGCCCGTATCGGGCGACAAGCCGTTGCGCAACGGCCCGCGCCATTGCGGCCAATCGGCTTCGGCGGCGGTGGTGTGGCTGATCGAATAAGCCAGCGCGAACAAGAGCGATAACAGCGAAACAAAACGCATTACTTTCATGCAAAAACTCCTTCGGTTGCTAATTCATTTATGAGCGGTCAGTGCAGGTCTTTTGACGACGGCAATGTACCTGCGCCGCTGCCGCAAATTCAACCAGGCAGCGCGCTTGCCGCTTCACAAAACCATTCAGTATAGTGCCGCGCGGTTAATCAATTTCATCAACGAGAAAGTAATCATCATTTATGTCTCAAGTAAGAGTGAGATTTGCGCCTTCGCCCACCGGCTATTTGCACGTAGGCGGCGCGCGCACGGCTTTATTCAATTGGCTCTATGCTCGCCAGACTGGCGGCAAATTCATCCTGCGCATCGAAGACACCGACACCCAGCGTTCGAGCGAAGCGATGGTGCGCGGCATTCTCGAAGGCATGGCGTGGCTGGGGTTGGATTACGACGAAGGGCCGTTCTTTCAGTCTGACAACGCCGACCAACATCGCGCGGCTGCGCAACAGTTGTTAGCGAACGGCGCGGCTTATCGTGACTTCACGCCGAAGCAGGAACGCGACGACGCGACGATTAAACAAGACATTGCCAAAGAGCGCGTCGTGAATCCGTTTCGTGATTTGCCTGTGGCTGAATCCGACGCGCGCGCTGCGAACGGCGAACCGTTCGTGATTCGTTTCAAAGTGCCTGCGGAAGGGAAGACGAGCTTTGAAGACGCCGTGTTCGGTACGCAGGAACGCGACTATCACGACATCGAAGATTTGGTGTTGCTGCGTTCCGACGGACATCCGCTCTATAACTTGTCAGTCGTATGCGACGACATTGCGATGGGCATCACGCACGTCATTCGCGGGCAGGATCACTTGTCGAATACGCACAAGCAGGTGCTGAT
>JABFSD010000978.1 GCA_013140935.1 Acidobacteriota bacterium | reverse complement strand
ACATAGGGCAATGCGTGGCAGCATAGCGGAATCATTTCATTCTGACGATAGGAAAAATTTACCGACTTTGGTGCGCCAGCGTCCCGCTGGCAGTCGGGTCGCGAGCGTCTCGCTCGCCAGTCACGAGCGAGCCAGAGGCTCGCGGCCCGACTGCCAGCGGGACGCTGGCGCACCTTATGCCTGTGCGCGAACTCCAGTCTCATCCTCAGCCATTGCAGCCCGCATCGGTTGCAACGATTGCCAGACCCGCTGGTATTCCTTCTCAATGGCTTCCAGCAAAACCGGACTGCCTTGCAGTGCGACGTGGCGCGCGAGCTTTTCGAGTTCGCCCGCGAGTTCGCCCAGCGTGCGCGCTCCAATCGTAGCGGAACCGCCGTTGACGCTGTGCGCAGCGCGACCGATGGCCTGGGCGTCTTGTGCTTTGACGGCGGCGCGCAAAACGTCCATGCGTCGGGGCATATCGTCCAAAAACAATTCGATCAATTCGTTGACGAAGACGGCTCCGCTTTCGGAGCGCATTTCGTGCAGCCGCGCAAAAAGCTCTTGTTCCGCCGTGTGTCCGTTGCGCGGCGTTAAATCGAATTGCGGTTTTTCGGGTTCAACCGACACGGGTACGAGAAAGGGTCTGGTTTCGCGCGGCGGTTGATCCTGCGTTTCGCGCGCGCGCGTTTCCACCGTCGGCTTGTGGCCGTTCTCTTCTCTGAGCAAACGCAAGTTGTGCGTACGAATCGCCGTGCTGCGCAACGCAGCCGTTTGCGTCTTGAGTTGTTCGGCCCAACGCGCCAGCGCCGCTTGCAATTCGGCAAAGCGAATCGGCTTGCTGATATATCCATCCATCCCGGCGGCCAGCGCGGCGGCGCGGTCTTCGGCAATGACGTTGGCCGTGACACCGATAATGCGCGGACGATGTTCGGCAGGCCAGCGTTCGACAATGCGATTGGTAGCTTCGAGGCCGTCCATTTCAGGCATCTGCAAATCCATCAGGATGATGTCGTAACGCTGCCGTTCCAACAGTTCGAGAACTTCCAACCCATTCGCCGCGAGATCGGGACGATAGCCCATCTTTTCGAGCAGGCGGACTTCGACCTTTTGATTTACCACGTTGTCTTCGGCCAGCAGGATGCGCAGCGGATAGCGTTCGGCAAATTCGACCGAAAGCGCAGGCAGCTTCTCCATCAGGGCGGCGGGTTTGAGTTCAGGCGCTTCGATGCCCAGCGCGTTGAGCAGCGCGTGTTGCAATTGCGCAGGCTTGATCGGTTTGTTGACGTAAGCCGCAAAGAGGTCTGGTTGCTTGTCGCGCTTGCCCAGCGGTGTCAGCAAGATCAGCGGCAGGTCGCGTTGATATTTGCGCAAGCGATGAACCAGTTCGCCCGTGTCAGCCACCCTCGCTTCTTTCGACCACTGATGATCGAGCAAACACAACTCGAACTGATCGCCGCGTGCCAGAATTTCGAGCGCCTCTTGCGGCGAACCCATTGCCAGCGGACGCATGCGCCATTGCTGACAAAGCCACGTCAATGACAAGCGTGTCGCCGCATGTTCTTCGATAATCAATACGCGCTTGTCGGTGAGAACTTTCAAGACGGCCGGTGCCATCTTTTGCCCCATGCTTTGTAAAGACGCTGGTGCGGCTTCGGCCACGATGCTGAAATGAAAGTTGGAGCCTTCGCCTTCTTCGCTTTCAAATCCAATCGAACCGTTCAGCAATTCGGTCAGCCGTTTGCTGATCGCCAGTCCCAAGCCTGTGCCGCCGAAGCGCCGCGTGATCGAAGCGTCTACTTGAGAGAAAGCCTCAAACAACTTGTGCTGCTGTTCAGTAGGAATGCCGATGCCTGTGTCTTTGATCGAAAAGCGCAATTCATATTTCGCTTCGCCCAACGGCTCGGCGTTGACCGAAACGACGACCTCGCCTTGATGGGTGAACTTGACCGCGTTGCTCACGAGGTTGACGAGAATCTGCCGCAGCCGCGTGGCATCGGTGACGTAATAGGTCGGCGTATAAGGATCGAAAAGCGCAACTAACTCTACGCCCTTGTCGCTGGCCTCTTTGGCGAGCAGGTCGAGCGCATCCTCTACGCACTCGCGCACGTCGCAAGGTTGCAGCTCAAGCGCGAGCTTGCCCGATTCGAGTTTGGAAAAGTCTAGAATCTCGTTGACGGTCATCAACAGCGCATCGCCCGCCGTGCGAATGTGATGGGTCAGTTCTGATTGTTCGGCGTCGAGCGGCGTTTCGAGCAACAAGCCGGTCGCGCTGATGATCGCGTTCATCGGCGTGCGAATCTCGTGGCTCATGTTGGCGAGGAATTCGCTTTTAGTATGCGCGGCAGATTCGGCGGCTTCTTTCAACCGGCGCAACTGCTGATGATTTTTTTGGAGTTCGTGATATTGCAACGCGACCTGTGCGGCCTTGTCGTCGTGCGCGACTTGCAATTCGCGTTGCACTTTGACGAGTTTGCGTGCGCGCCACTTATAAGCGGCGAATGCGCCGAGCGCCGCCAACAACGCTGCGCCCGCCAGCCAATAACCCAACGAAGGCCACGTCGCGGCGAGCTTCAAATCATAAGTCGCAGCAGGCGAAGCCCACGCGCCATCGGGTCGCGCGGCTTGTACCTGAAAGCGATAACTGCCCGCGTTGAGGTTCGTATAAAACGCTTCGCGCCGCGTACCGACTTCGATCCAGTCTTGATCGTAACCCTCCAGCCGATAGCGAAAGCGCACGTTTTGCGCATCAAGCAAACTCAACGCGCTGAACCGAAAATATAAATCGCCGCGTTCGCGCGGCACAGAGGCCGCCGCATTCAAGCTAACGCTCTGGTGATCGAGCTTCACTTCTTCCAGTACAGCGCGCGGCGCACTCGCCGCCGTGACATTGCCGCGAATGCGTTGCAAGCCGTTCGTTTGCGTACCGATCCACAAACTGCCTTCGCGGTCTTCCAGCAGCGACAGCACGATGGTTGATTCATTGTTTGGCAACGCCGTCCATTGATTCGCGCGCCACACCGCCCGGCCGCCATCCGTACCCGCCCAGACTTCGCCATCGCGCGTCTCGCGCAGCGTCCAAATCGTATCCGCCGGCAAGCCGTCTTTGCGTGCATAACTCGTAATCGTGCCATTGCGCCATACGCTCACGCCGCCATCCGTCCCCATCCATACGCTGCCGTCGCGCGCTTCAGACAAAGCCGTCACGCGGTCGTTCGCCAAACCGCTTTTCGTATTCCGCCAGCCGAACGCATTATTTTTGAATTGCGCCACGCCGCCGCCATCCGTGCCTAGCCATAGGCTGCCGTCGCGCGCTGCGACTAAAGCCGTCACCGCAAAACGCCGCGCTTCGTCAGGCAAAGCGACTTGTTTGAATACGCCGTTGGCGAATTGCGTGAGGCCGCGTTCCGTACCGATCCACAAAACGCCCTGCGCATCTTCGGCCAGCGCACGCACGCGATTGTCAGGCAAGCCGTTCGCTGTGCCGTAATAACTGAACTTGCCCGCTTGATGACGCACCAAACCGCCGCTGTCAGAACCAATCCACAAGCTGCCGTCTGATGCGGCGCATACGGCCAGAATGTTGTTGTCTAAAATTTCCGGCGTGTTCTGTTTGTCGAACGTGACGAAACGCTGTCCATCAAACCGCACCAAGCCTGCCAGCGTACCCAGCCACAAATAGCCGTCCGACGTTTGCGCGAGCGAAGTAATCCCTGCTGCCTGCCGCCACGACTCAAAGCGCACGGGTGATTGCGCAAACGCCGCCAGCGCCAGCGCGCAGCACATCACGACAAGTCGAATCGGGTTGGTGGGATGCGATAAATTCATGCGATTGATAGAGGCTGAAGAATTGAATGCCTCAACGCGCGGCATCATAAGGTTGCCTCACACTCGCTTGCAATCTGACAGCCTCTCATCGAACATCGCGTTTGCTTCGAGCCTGACCATTCAAACTACATTTTAGGAGACCAATTTCGTGACCAATGTTGATGCACCCGTCATCGCCGCTTGTATGCCGCCGCGCCGCGTATTGCTCGGCCCCGGCCCTTCGCCCGTAGACGATCGCGTCCTGCGTTCAATGAGCGCGCCGCTCGTAGGCCATCTCGACCCGCTGTTCATTCGCACGATGGACGAAGTGCAAACCTTGTTGCGTTACGCCTTTGAAACCAACAATCGCCTGACGATGCCGATCTCAGGCACGGGCAGCGCAGGCATGGAAGCCACCGTCGCCAACCTGCTCGAACCCGACGAAGAAATCGTCATTTGCATCAACGGCTATTTCGGCGAACGCATGTTTGAAATGGCTTCGCGCGTAGGAGCCAAACCGATTCGCGTCGAGTGTGAATGGGGCAAACCCGTTGATCTCGAAAAGACGCGCGCCGCGTGGCGCAATTCGCGCGCGTCGGTCTTGTTTGCCGTACACGCAGAGACTTCGACTGGCGTATTGCAACCGCTCGAACCGCTGCGCGAAATCGCCGACGAACGCGACGGCTTTTTGTTGATAGACGCCGTAACCAGCCTCGGCGCGCATTCCGTCGGCATTGACCGCAATCGCATTGACGCCTGCTATTCGGGTACGCAAAAGGCGCTGTCCTGCCCGCCCGGCTTGTCGCCCGTGACGTTCAGTCCGCGCGCTGTTGATCGCATTCACGCGCGCAAGACCAAACCCGTCAGTTGGTATTTGGATTTAGGATTGATTACGAGCTATTGGTCGAACGACAGCAGCACGCCGCGCGCTTATCACCACACCGCACCGATCACGATGAATTATGCGCTGCACGAAGCCTTGCGCATCGTCGCCGAAGAAGGATTGGAAGCCCGCGCCCGGCGCCACGAACGCAACCATCACGCCCTCGTCGCCGGACTCGAAGCGATGGGGCTTTCGATGATCGTGCCCGAAGGTTATCGCCTATGGACGCTCAACACCGTGCGCATTCCTGACGGTGTAGACGACATGAAAGTCCGCGCGCGACTGCTCAACGAATTCGATATTGAAATCGGCGGCGGCCTCGGCATCTTCAAAGGCAAAGCCTGGCGCATCGGTTTGATGGGAACCGGCAGCACCGCCAACAACGTATTGCTCTTGCTCGCCGCGTTGGAAAAAGCTCTCAAAGCAGAAGGCTATCAACCGAAAGATTCCGGCGTGAGCGCGGCGGCGGCTTATTACTCTGCGAATTGAGGACGAACCTGAAATGTATTGTCCACGGTGTGGCGCACCGAATACTGAAACGACGAAGTTCTGTCGGCAATGCGGCTTGGCGCTGATGGAAGTCACGAACTACGTGGCAACCGGCGGCACTTCGAAGTTAACACAACCACCGTCTCAAGCGGCCCAGATAGTTTCCGGTTTTTCACCCAAACAGAAAATGATTCTGGCGATTATGGGTTTCATATTTTTGCCCGGCTTCTTTGCCGTTTTGAGCGACGTAATTGGTGCGGCGGAAATTCTCGTACCCATTTGCGGTGTCATCATGCCTATCGGCATTGTGATTTCGGTGATGTACTTCCGCAATCAGGCCAAGTTGCTCGAACAATCACAACTCGCATCACAACCACCGCAACCTTATCCATTGCCGCAACAAACTTACGCACCGCCTCAACCACAGGCTTACCTGCAAATGCCGGTAATGCCCGTGAGCGCCGTGCCTTTCAATGAAATGCCGCGCACGACGCCGAATACGAATCCGCTGGCGCAACCCATTAGCGTTACAGAAGACGAAACCAAACGTTTGCCCCAATGAAAACCTATGCAGCTTCACTGCTTGACTTTGCCCGCATTCGACACCGCATTCCATTATTTCAATTTTTTGACCGACACCACGATGATCATCGCTTCGTCGGAACCGCTGATGTTGGCCGTGCCCACTACGGCAATCTCGCCTTCGCGCAAACTGAGCGGCGTTACCAACCCGATGTCCTTGTATTGAATCTGGCGATCACTACCGACTTGGATCGGTACGCTGATGCCAAATTTGAACTGTTCGATTTGCACCGAATCCTTCCCGGTCGCGTCCTGTGTGAACTTCACGTTCTGAAGCATGTATTGATAAAAAGATGGATTCGCCGTAGCCGCCGCTACACTCGCAGGCGCAGGAAACAGTTCGCCGGTAACGCCGCTCGATTCCACTCTGCCGCCGTTGTTGATGCGATTCAGCGCCGAATAAACGTAGCGGTAATTCGCATATTTCAACGTGCTTTTGAGTTGCGCGACGACCGGCTCAAGTTGTTTGGGCATCGCTGCCACTTCAGCCGCTTTGGCTGAAGCCGCCAACAAGTGAAGTTGAAACTCCATACTGGCCGGAGCCTGTTCCGGCACATCAAACCGTGCGAGCGCCGCTTCCATCGCCGCCACATTCGCGGGGCAATCGCGTACCGTGATGATTTTCAAAACCGGATTGTGCGACACCCGCCCCCATTTGGTACTAAGCATTTTCAGTGGCTCGACCAGCGCAACAACTTGCTGATGTTTAACCGATAAAAATTTCGTATCCATCTGATCTTCACGGCAAGGGTTGATAGGATTTTCCCCTTTCGCTTCATTCTTTTGCTCATTGTTGGTTTGGGCAACGGCACTCACAACCAAAGCCAACCATAACCACACGGTCAGTTTTACCTTCATAATTTCTTCTCCTTGATTCAGCGCGTCAGCGGTTCTGCCGCTGCACGTTGAGTATTCTGCGTCAGCCAAATAATGCGAATGTTCGGATCCGCCGTCTGTATCTCAATGCGCGACATTACCGGTTCAGCCACTTTCTCGACTTCATCCACTCTCGCGGGCTCGGTCGCAGTCGCCACTATAGTGTCTTTCTCTTCCTGTTTGATTCGTAAAGCGCGCCCATGTTTGCGCCACGGCACGCGCGGTTTCTGCGTTTGAGCAAGTTCGTTAATTGGAGGTATCGGCGTCGGCACTGCTTCGGGCTGCTGGAGTGGCGCATGCCTTTTCGCGATGTTGGTCGGCGGGACTCCTTTCGTTTGAAATAAGCGCAGCGAAAAAATCATCAGCAATAATAACGCGACGGCCACGACCAGCGGCTGCCAGCGCAGCGTCCACCAAGCCGCGCGTACCGATTGCGCCGCCAGTTTCTGCCGCACGCCGTAGCGCAACTCGGCAAAAAACGTTTCATCAAATTCCGGCGCACCAGTTCCCTGCATCCATTCGCGCGCCGCCGCATATTCATCTGCCAAAGTCGCGCAGCTTTCGCATTGCGCCAGATGCGCGCGTACCTGCACCGATTGCGCATCGGATAAATCTGAACTCGCGTAAAGCGGCAACCATTGAGCAATGCGTGTGCAATTCATTTCTTTTTTCCTTTCAGCCAATTTGCACGAAAGGCTTTGAGCTTCGTGCGCGCGGCGCTGATTTGCGAGCGTACCGTCGTGGGCGACGAACCCAACAACCGCGCGACTTCTTCGGTCGGCAAGCCTTCGAGATCGCGCAAGACAATGGCGGCGCGTTCTTTTTCGCTTAACTCAGCCAGCGCGCGTTGCAGGAAGTGGCGAACGTACCGAAGGTGACACGGGTTCCCGGCCGGCCGCGGCCTCCCTTTCCCGAAGCAACCGGACGAGCCCTTCTACTGTCCCACCTGCAGTCTCAAG
>JABFSD010000272.1 GCA_013140935.1 Acidobacteriota bacterium | reverse complement strand
TAACAGTTACAGATCGAATTCGAGCCGACTTATCAGCGGCTTGTGCTGCATCGCATTCAAATCTTGCGCGGCACTCAGACAATCAATGCGTTGAAGCCGCGCGAAGTCAAATTTGTTCAACAGGAATCTGAACTGGAAGAACGCCTGTTTAACGGCACGCTGGCGGCGCTGGTCATTCTGAACGACGTGCGCGTGGGCGACGTGATCGAATATGACTATTCGGTCAACGGTGAGAATCCGATCTTGGGCGGCAAGTTCGCCGACGTGAGTTATCTGGTCGAAACCGAGCCGGTGTCGCGCTTGCGTTATCGTTTGCTGTGGCCGTCGGCGCGTCCGTTGAAACACGCGGTGCGCGGGCTGGAACTCAAGCCGCAAGTTACAGCGCAGGGCAGCTTGACCGAATACGTTTGGGAACGCAGCAACACCGCCGCGCCGAGTATGAGCGATGAGGCCAGCGAATATCCGATCTTGCACGTGAGCGAATTTCAAAGCTGGCAGGATGTCGTCGCGTGGGCGTTGCCGCTTTATCAGAACAAAACTTTGTCGCCGCAATTGCGCGCGCAAATCGAAACGTGGCGGCAGGTTTCGCCCGAACCCGAAAAACGCATGCTGGCGGCCTTGCGCTTTGTGCAGGACGAGATTCGTTATCTGGGCATAGAGATGGGGCCGCATTCGCACTTGCCCCATGCGCCGGCGTTGGTGCTGGCGCGGCGTTATGGCGATTGCAAAGACAAGGCGCTGTTGCTTTGCACGGCGCTCAATGCGCTGGGCATCGCGGCGCAACCGGCGCTGGTGAATACGGAACTCTATGAGCAGGTCGAGAGCCTGCCGCCTTCGCCTTACTCATTCGATCACGTGATTGTGCGGGCGCAGTTAGACGACAAGACCTATTGGTTCGACGCGACGGCGAGCTTGCAACGCGGCGCGCTGGCACAACACGTCAATCCGAATTTCGGACGCGGCTTGCCCGTGCAATCTGGCGTAACGGATTTGGCCGCAATTCCCGTGAACGCGAGCAACGCGCCGCTCAAAGCCGTCCGCGAAGTTTTCACGCTGGGCGAGAACAATACGGCGGCGTTGGAGGTGACGACGATTTATCGCGGCAGCGAAGCCGATGGGATGCGCTCTTATCTGGCGGCGACTTCGCTTAAAGAGATGGCGCAAGAACGCTTGCGCGCTTATACCGACAGCGACCGCAGCGTTACTGCCGACGGCAAGCTGCAAGTGAATGACGACACGGCTCAAAATGAACTCACCCTTATCGAACGTTTCAACGTCGGCAGGTTTTGGAAAGACAGCAAACGATTGCTCGTCGCCGACCGCATCATGCAGGAATTGCCTTACATTAATCTGAATAATCATGAGGCGAATTCCGACAAACGCATTCGGCTCACGTTTCCGCTCGAGGTCGAACACGTCATCGAAGTGCACGGCGCGGCTTTGCCGGAAAAGCAAAATCAAATTGAACACGATGCGTTGACGTTGCGCTTTCTGCACGAGCAAGTCGGTGACGCTACGCGACTGAGTTATCGCCTGCGCACCTTGCGGCCTTTTGTCAGCGCCCGCGAGGCGCGTCGTTTGAACGAAGCGATTGAACGAATAGATGAAGTGACAAAAGTGCCACTATCGTCAACGGGGCGCTTTACCAATTCGCTCAATCAACAGATGCGCGTGTTTGGATTGTTCGGCCTGTTGCTGATGCCGCTGGTGGCGTGGTTCGCGGTGAAATGGATGCAGCATCGGCAACGCAGCGCCGTGCTGGCGAAAGAGACGGTTGAAGTTTATGTGCCGCCCGGCGCTACGCCCGAAACGGCACTGCCCGCGAGCGAGATGCAAAGCACGTTGCAATACATGCTGTGCGTATGCGGCGCGAACTATCCGCTGCGCAATTGGCCGCAAGTGACGATGCTCTATGACGGCAAGCGCATCGCGGCGTTGCAAATGCATTGTGAGCGGTGCCAGCAGCCGCGCGATCTGCACTTTGAATTGCCCGCCTCAGAACGTGCTTGAATGGCCTTGTGCCTTTATTGATAATGCCTGCGGTTTCTTTGCGCTACAGGTTTTCGCCTGCGGCCCCGCCTGATAAACAGACTCCCCGTTTCGGTGCCAACCATGAACGAAGTATTAGATGATCCCGTTTCTCAGACAATGATAGACATTCATTGTCACGTATTGCCTGAGACTGACGACGGCTCGGTCTCGTTGGAAGAATCCGTCGAGATGTGCCGAATGGCTGCGGCAGACGGCATTAAGACAATTGTCGCGACGCCGCACTTATTTGATGGTGTACATCCGCCGCCCTCGCGCGACGACATCCGCCGCAAGATTGATCTGGTGATGGAAGCCAGCGGCGGCGTAGTCGAAATCGTCCCCGGCGGCGAGACTCGTTACAGCCACGAAATTTTTCAGGAAGCGCGCGACAAACATACGCGCATCAGGCTCAACGGCAGTTCGTATATGCTGCTCGAATTCGACTTTATGATGGTTCCGCCGAATATCGAGATGACGATCTTTCAAATTCTGCAAGCGGGTTTGACGCCCGTCATTGCGCATCCCGAACGCAACGCGCGCATTCAACTCAAGCCCGAGATTTTAGTGGGACTGATCGAACGCGGGGCTTACGCACAAATTGACGCGGGCAGCTTGCTGGGCAGTTTCGGCAAGGAATGCGAAACCTCGGTGAAGCAAATTCTGCGCGCCGGACTTGCGCACTTCCTGGCTTCAGACGGACACCATCAAGACCGGCGACGTCCGCTTTTGTCGAAAGCCGTCAGCATCGCGGCGGAAATCGGCGGCGAGCGTTATGCCAAGGCGTTAGTCGAAGACAATCCGCTGGCGTTGATTCAAGATCGCGGCATTCCGTTTCAACCGGAACCTGATCTCGCAGCGTTGCGCGGACGCGCGAAAAAGAAGGCAGCGAAAAGCTGGTACGCATTTTGGAGATAAGCTCATGCGCAAGCTCATTTTTGGCGGAGCCAATTCACTCGATAATTTCTTCGCGCGCAAAGACGGCAGCGTAGACTGGCTGCTGTTCAACGATGAAGTGGCGGAAGTGATGAAAGGCTCATTCGACAACGTAGATATCGTGTTGCTGGGGCGCAAGACATTCGAGGTCGCGCTCAAACACGGCGGAGGCAAGAGTCAGGCGATGCCCGGCATTACAAGTTACGTGTTTTCACGGACGTGGAAAGAAAGCCCTGACCCGAATGCTCAACTGGTTACGACCGACGCGGTTGAGTTTGTGCGCGCGCTCAAAGCGCAATCCGGCAAAAACATTATCCTGATGGGCGGCGGCGATTTTGCGCGGACGTTGTTTGAAGCTGATTTGATTGATGAGATCGGTTTCAACATCCATCCGGTGTTGCTGGGTTCAGGCATTCCGATCTTTTTTGAAATGTCGCGGCAGATTGATTTGCAATTGATTGAATGCAAAACGTTCAAAACCGGCTGTGTGTTGGTGCGCTACGCGGTGAAACACCGCTAACCAATTTTCTTTTGGAGTTGCTATGAAAGCGAAAAAAACGAAAAAGAATTTTTCCAGTTTTACCACTGACGAAGCCTTTCAAGAGTTGCAGTTGCAAGCGTTGAAAAAATGGAAGGTCGAATCCCCGTCGTTTCAAGTCAGTCCATTTTTTGCTGAACACTTGCGACGCCTGGATAGCTTTGACCTGACCTCAAGCGAAAGCGCCAAAGAATTATTGATTGACGCTTTCTGTCAGGAAGTACTTGAACAACATCCGCAATTAAAAATTTGGAAGTCCGCGACTTTGCAAAGCGATACCTTGACCGGACAAGTAGATTATTTGGTTGCGCCTAAAATGGGTTACGTCACGCAACCTTTGCTATGCGTCATCGAAGCCAAGAAAGACGACTTCGAGGCCGGTCAGGCGCAATGTTTGGTCGAGATGAAGGCCGCCCGTTGGAAAAACGAACAAGCCGGGAAACCGATTGATATTTACGGCGTCGTCACTAATGGCGGGTCTTGGGTGTTTTATAAATACGCGATTGACGGTCAGGTATATGAGACCTTGCCTTATGCGATAGCCGATCAGGAAAAAGTTCTTTCTTTGCTCTCACAGGTTTTTGCCTTCTGTGAAGCCAACATTACGACTTTTCAGGTAAGGGCAAAGGCGGCTTGAATCCACTCGCGCCGCGAGCGCACAACACGTCAGTTTTAACTCGATATGAAATTGAATTCACTTATTCATCGCGCCGTCATTTTGCTGGCGGCACTTTTCTCTCTCAGCCTTTCGATTCAAGCCAAACCTCAATGGCAAATCAAGACGCTGAAGAACGGCTTGCAGGTGATCGTCATCGAAAACCATGTCGTGCCGTTGGTGACCGTCGAGATGGCCGTCAAAAACGGCGCGTGGACGGAACCGCCTGAGTTCAACGGCTTATCGCACCTTTATGAACACATGTTTTTCAAGTCGAACGAGAAGTCGCGCGCCGAGGGTTATCACGACCGCGCGGGCGAGTTGGGCATGTTGAGCAACGCGCAAACCCAACACGAAGTCGTCAACTATTACACGACTACCGTGCGCACCGGCACGCGCGAGGCCTTGCGTTTGCTGAATGACGCGATTCGCTATCCGTTGTTTGACGAACAGGAATTCAAACAGGAGATCGAAGTCGTACTGGATGAATTGAACCGTCACGCCTCGAATCCGTTTTACTACATCATCAACGGTGTAGATCAGAAGCTCTGGTACAAATACTATTCGCGCAAGAATCCCGGCGGCTTGCCGACGACCGTGTCGAAAGCGACGACGACGATGATGCGCGCGATTCAGCATAAGTTTTACGTACCCAACAACGCCGCGATCATCATTGCGGGCGATGTGAATGCTACCGAAATTTTCTATCAGGCCGATGCGATTTTCGGCGATTGGGAACGCGGTGCCGATCCGTTTGCGGCTGATCCGATTCCGCGCCATCCGGGCTTGCTCAAAGACGAAGCCGTCATCGTCAATCAAGCAGTCAACGCCGTCACGATCAATATGGCTTATCACGGCCCTTCGACTGATTTGGATCCGCAGGCGACTTATGCGGCTGACGTTTTCTCTTACATCCTGCGGCAACCGGATTCTAAATTTTCGCGCGCGTTGATTGACACGGGGCTCACGACGGGCGCGGCGGTGGGCTACCTCACGCAGCGCAACGTCGGCCCGATCACCATCACCGCGCAGACCAATGCCGACAAACTCAAAGCCGCGATTGCCGCGATCAATCAGCAGATTCAGCAATTCGACGCGCCGGATTTTTATACCGACGAGGAACTCAGCAGCGCCAAAACCCAATTGGACGTGACCGAAATTTACAGCCGCGAAAAGCCTTCGGAATACGCGCATACGGTGAGTTTCTGGTGGGCGAGTTCGGGACTGGATTATTACGCGACTTATGTCGAGAAGCTGCGACAGGTCACGCGCGCCGATATTCAGAGTTACGTGAGGCGTTATATCAAAAACCGTCCGCGTATTTTCGGCGTGATGATTGCGCCAGGCGATCAACAAAAAGCCGGGCTGACGGCGAAAGATTTGCTCGCGCGCCCCGACGCCGTGCAACTGGCGAAAATGCCTGAGACGCCGATTAAGACCACGACGCAAACCGTACCGAGCGCCGCGCCGGGCAAGGTGAATAATCCTGCGCCGGTCAAACCGAAGGGCGAATAGCTTAACTGTTGGAGGTCGTTTTATGGCTTATGGCAAATATAAAGACATACAAGAAGTTGCTAAAAAATATCAGATAAAACTGGCGGTTGGTGCTTTCGTAGAGCCTCTCCCTACGGTCATTGAAGATCACTTTCGCGCTGAATTGGCATACACACTAAAAAGCCTGGATGTCAGGATGTCAGAAGCCGCCATCAGTGAATTCTTGATTGCCCCCATCTTGCGAGAGATTTGGAAGCAACACCGCGAAGCGCTTTTATTGTGGAGCCATGTCTCTATGAAAGTAGGAGAAGAATTTGATGGCTACCCTGATTATCTTTTTACCAAACTGTCACCTTTAGGAATGGTACGCGATAAGCCTTACCTGCTAGTCGTCGAAGCCAAAAAAGATGACTTTGAAGGAGGCTGGGGCCAATGTCTCGCAGCCATGATCGCAGCCCAAACGATTAACGAAAATGACCAGATTACCCTGCACGGCTCTGTCTCGAATGGCGACGTATGGGAATTCGGTAAGTTACAAGGCCACGAATTCGTGCGCGATCAACGTTCGTATACGATCTCTGCGCTGGAAGAATTATTCGCTGCGCTGAACTATGTCTTCACACAAGCTACGCTATTAGCCCGACAAAACTAAACTTCGCAACATCAAACTATGACTTTCTTTTCAACCCTCCGCGCACTTTTCTTACTCACGTGTTTTACCGCGCTCGCCTTTGCGCAAGCCGCCGCGCCGAAGCTCGCGCCAGTCAATGACACCGAAGAATTCACCACCGCCAATGGACTCAAAACCATTCATCGCCGCGTGCAAGGCAACGAAGTCATCGCCGTGCGGCTTTATTTCAAAGGCGGCGCGCGCAACATCAACGACAAGAATGCGGGCGTCGAACCACTCGCATTGGAAGTCGCCCAACAAGGCACGAAAAACTTTCCCAAAAGCCAACTCAACCGCGAACTCGCGCGTATGGGAACGGTGCTGGAATCAGCGGGTGGTTATGACTATTCCATCGTAGCCATGCGCTGTGTGCGGCAATACTTCGACCGTTCGTGGGCGTTGCTGACCGATGTAGTGTTGAATCCGACCTTCGATGAAAAAGAAGTCGCGTTGGTGAAAGAACGACTCTTGAGCGCGTTGCGGCAAGAGAACGACGACCCTGATTCGACCGTAGCTTCGGCCAGCGACAAGCTGCTTTATCGCAGCCATCCTTATTTCAATCGGCCTACGGGGACGGCAGCTTCGATCACGCCGTTGACGGGTGCAGACTTGCGCGCGTGGCATGCGAAAATGATTGAGACTTCAAAGATGCTGGTCGTTTTCGTCGGCGACGTGCCTTTCGCCGACATCAAGACCAAAGTCGAAACCAGTTTCGGCAAGCTGGCGCAAGGCGCTTTCAAACCTGCGCCGTTACCTGCGTTCGCTACGGCCAATCAGCCTGCGTTCGACTTGATGCAGCGTTCGGTGCAAACCAATTACATTCGTGCGACGTTCACCGCGCCCGCGCTCGATCATCCCGATTATCCGGCGATGAATGTGTTGACGAACATTTTGCAGCAACTCTTTTTTCAGGAAGTGCGCGTCAAACGTAATCTATCTTATGGCGCAGACGTGAACCTATTAGCGCTGAGTTCCAACGCAGCGAATATGACCGTGACGACGCAAAAGCCGAATGAGACGGTGCGCGTGATGTTCGAGCAAATTGACTTCCTGCAAAAACAGATCATCCGCGAAGAACCGCTGGGCAATATCATCAGCGGCTTTCTCACGCAGTATTACACCAAGCTCGAAACCAACGATGCACAGGCGGCGCGTTTGGGCGAATATGAAATGTTGGGCGGCGGCTGGCGGCGTTCGTTCACCTGGCTCGAAGACGTGCGCAAGGTCAAACCCGAAGACATTCAGCGCGTAGCGAAAGCCTATCTCAAGAACTTC
>JABFSD010000304.1 GCA_013140935.1 Acidobacteriota bacterium | reverse complement strand
GTGTCGGGCAATTGCGTCCAACGGTTTTCCGTCAGATGCAATTCGCGCAAGTTTGACAGCGCGCCGATGCTGTCGGGCAAGGCTGCGAGTTGATTGCCGGAGAGGCGCAATTCCTGTAATGCGCGCAAGCCGCCAATCGTGTCGGGCAAGGCTGTGAGTTGGTTGTTCGACGCGTTGAAATAACGCAGCCCCGCCAGACGATCAAAAACCTCGGTCGGCAGTTTGAGCAAGCGGTTGTTGTGAACGTAAAGCGCTTGACGCAGTTTCGATAAGCCGCCGAGCGCGCGCGGCAAAGCCACGAGCGCGTTGTGACCGAGGTCGAGCATTTCGAGTTCGATCAAGGCGGCGAGGTCTTCGGCAATCAGCGCCAGTTGATTCTCAGCCAAGTTAAGCGACTTGAGTTGCGTGAATTGCCAGATGGCGGGCGGAACTTTGGTGAAACGATTATGACCGAGGCTCAGGTCGGTCAATTGCGTTAGGCGCGCGGCGCTACGCGGCAATTCGCTCAGGCGGTTGCTATACAATCTGAGCGTTTTAAGTTGCGTGAGTTCGCCCAATGAATCGGGCAAGGACTGCATCTCGTTTTGCTCAAGGTGTAAGACCTCAAGCGCGGTGAGTTCGCCGAACCACGCGGGCAGTGAGGTTAAGTGATTACCATCCAGCCAAAGCTCACGCAGCGAATGACGATGGGGACGCAGGTCGGGCAGTTCGGTTAGCTCCTGCCAGGACAAATCAAGCGTACCCGCAGCGGTCAGGGTCAGATCCAGGGACATTCCAACTCCTATGCGAAAGGTGGTACAGCGGATTGTGGGGTTGAATACTGCGATGTGATGAAACGTGCGGGCTTAATGTAGACCATTTCGCGGCTTTGTCATACAGTTCCGATATAAATTCCTTCTCAAGCAGTTCCATCAACCATTCGACGCTCGCAGAACGACTATGAAGTATCGCCATCGTGTACTGATTTTGCTGTTCTTTCTCTCGATCATCACCTATCTCGACCGCGTGTGCATTTCGGTCGCAGGGCCGCGCATGCAAAGCGAACTCGGCATCTCGCCGCAGATGTGGGGTTGGGTCGTAGGCGCTTTCACTTTGTCTTATGCCATTTTTGAAATTCCGGCAGGCGCGATGGGCGACCGGCTGGGAGCGCGCGCCATCCTGATGCGCATCGTGATCTGGTGGTCGCTGTTCACTTCGCTGACGGGCATGGTGTCGGGCTTCGCGATGTTGCTGTTGGTGCGCTTTATGTTCGGCGCGGGCGAGGCCGGAGCTTATCCGAACTCGGCTTCGGTAGTGTCACGTTGGTTTCCGTTGAAAGAGCGCGCGACAGCGCAATCGGTGGTGTGGATGGCTTCGCGGCTGGGCGGCGCGATTTCGCCGTTGCTCGTCGTACCGATTCAACAGGTTTACGGCTGGCGCGCTTCGTTTCTCGCCTTCGGCGTAATCGGTGTGATTTGGGCCATCGTCTGGTATTGGTGGTATCGGGATACGCCCAAACAGCAACCAAACATTTCAGACAAAGAACTATCAGAAATCGGCGAGACCAGTCAGAACGTCGCGCACGGTTTGCCCTGGGGCGAGGCGTTACGAAGTTGGAATCTGTGGAAGATCATGTTGATGTACCACACCTATTGCTGGGGGAGTTATTTTTACCTGTCGTGGCTGCATACCTATTTGCAAAAGGGGCGCGGGCTAACTGAAAACGAGATGAAATATCTTTCGTCGCTGCCTTTCATCGCTGGCGCTTGCGGCAACCTTTTCGGCGGATGGTTGAGCGATAGGCTCGTACAAAAACACGGCTTGAAATTCGGTCGGCGCGCCCTGGGAGTAACAGGGTTGGCGCTCTCAGCAGTGATGATGTTGCTGGCGGCAATGACGGGCAGCAAATATATGGCGGTTTTCTTTCTCACGCTGGGTTACGGTTGCATGGATTGTATGTTGCCCGCTTCGTGGGCGATTTGCATGGACGTGGGAAAGAAATATGCCGGCACGGTCGGCGGCACGATGAATATGGCCGGGCAGGTCGGATCATTTGCCTCTTCGGTCATTTTTGGTTACTTAGTGGTTTGGTTCAACAACAACTACAACGCTCCCCTTTATCCGATGGCGTTTCTCCTGTTCGTGAGTGCAATTTTCTTTTGGCGCATTGATCCCACTGAACCACTCATACGCGAAACGGCTTGAGGCATTTTTAACTGGTAGGTTTTGTTTCAGCAACCCCTGTA
Source organism: Acidobacteriota bacterium (assembly GCA_013140935.1). GTDB lineage: Bacteria > Acidobacteriota > Blastocatellia > RBC074 > RBC074 > JACPYM01. Next base: position 5,381 of record JABFSD010000304.1, on the reverse strand, counting down.
GCTTACCAGTATTCACGAGGTATCTGTGCAGTCCGAAGAACGTTTGCAGCGTGAACAGAACTTTCACGACAGCACCTATAGCAATAATTCCCGCGCCGGTATTGCGAAGTATTACGGCATCACGCAACCCTGCTGGGATTTTTATCGCGGCTTCATCTGGGAACAGACGCCCGGCAAAGACGTGTTGGAATACGGCTGCGGCATTGGCGGTTATACAATTGGCCTGACGAAAATCGGCGGCAGAGTGAACGGCATTGATATTTCAGAAGTCGCCGTACAAACCGCGCGGCTCGATGCCAAAGAAAAGGGCTACGACATTCCCTTCAGCGTAATGAACGCCGAACAAATGGCCTTCGCCGATAACACCTATGATTTGATTTACGGCGCAGGCATCTTGCATCACTTGAATCTTGACCGCGCCTTGTCGGAACTGGCGCGCACGCTCAAGCCCAACGGCCAAGCCATCTTCCTCGAACCGCTGGGACATAATCCGATCATCAATCTCTATCGCCTGCTGACGCCCAACATGCGCACACCTGACGAACATCCATTGACGATGGATGACCTCGCGTTGATGCGTCGTTACTTTGCCGACGTAGATGTTCGTTACTACAACCTGATGACGCTGGCCTTTGCGCCGTTGGGCAAAGTCGTGCGGCGTATGGCGTTCACCAATCTGTTGCACGGCATAGATCAGCAACTGTTTCGCCGCATTCCGCCGTTGCAACGTTACGCCTGGAACGCCAACCTCGTGCTGAAAAAACCACGCAAATGATGGCACTTTCCTTTCGATTTTTGCGGCGCTTGACGAAGCCGGAAGCCGTATGAATCATGCGCTCTTCGTTCTCACGGCCTCCCTGCTGTGAGAACCATTTCTCCACACTATCAAGACCCAATTTAACCGGAGCTTTTGTGGCAGGCGAGCGCATCCCCGAACTGAAATTTTTGCGCAGCGGCAAGGTGCGCGACCTTTACGAAGTTGATGACAATCACCTTTTGCTGGTCGCATCTGATCGCATTTCGGCATTCGATTGCGTGATGCCGAATACGATTCCCAACAAGGGACAAGTGCTCACTCAGCTTTCGCAGTTTTGGTTCAGCAAGTTTGCCGAACTCGTTCCCAATCATTTACGCGCCACCAAACTCGACGAGTTCCCCGCTAATTTGTCGGCGCGTTTGTCAGCCAGCAGTCGCGCTTACCTGCATGGACGCGCGATGTATGTCGTCAAAGGCGAAGTCGTTCCGTTTGAGTGCGTAGCGCGCGGCTATCTGGCGGGTTCGGGCTGGAAGGAATACCAACAGACCGGCGCGATCTGCGGCCATCCGCTTCCGGCAGGTTTGGTCGAATCGTCGCAATTGCCCGAAGCGATTTTTACGCCTGCGACCAAAGCCGAAACCGGTCACGACATCAACGTCAGTCCGGCGGTGATGGCGAATGCGATAGGCGCGGAACTAACCGCGCGCCTCGAAGAACTTACGTTGCGTTTATATCGTGAAGCGGCGGCCTACGCGGCTTCGCGCGGCATTATCATTTGCGATACGAAATTTGAATTCGCTTTGCGGGATGGCGAGCTGATGCTGGTTGACGAAGTTTTGACTCCCGATTCGTCACGGTTTTGGCCCGCTGCCCTTTACGAACCAGGCCACCCACAGCCTTCGTTCGACAAACAATACCTGAGAGATTATTTGGAAACGCTGGATTGGGATAAACAGCCTCCTGCGCCCATTTTGCCGGAAGAAGTCGTCGCCAACACCAGTGCCAAATATCTCGAAGCGTTCCGTCTGCTCACGGGACGGGAGTTGACTGAAGTTTTGCGCTAATGCCCAGCAGTCCCATTCTGTGCATTTTGTTATGAATCGGCTGATTCCCTGTAGCCGCTGAAAAGCTACGCCAACGCTACATCTGTTGTCGGTGCCCCTCCGATGTGGTTGGTCAATGGCGCGCGCTTGCCGCGTGTGCTGGTCTTGCAACCCTCAAAGGACACCTAACCGTTATGAAAGCCGAACTCGAATCGCTCGTTGAAAAGATGATCAGCGGCGGCATTTACTTTGAAGAAGCCGTCAAAGAATTCGAAAAACAATTCATCTATCAAACCGTCGCCCGTCATTCCAACAACCTGTCGAAAGCCGCCGTCGTTTTGGGCATTCATCGCAATACGTTGACCAAACGCTTGCAGGAATACGAAGGCGTAAAGACTCCCGCGCCGGTCAGTAACGGCAAACGCCGGCAAGTCGCACCGCGCCGGAAGACTCGCTTGCCCGTGGTTGAACGGTGACGGCGTTGCCAGTTCGGAGAGCCTCGTGTTAGTTTACGGTTGCATTTGAAGCCCCAACTGAGCGGGGGTAATTCAGTGGTAGAATGCCAGCTTCCCAAGCTGGACGTCGCGGGTTCGAATCCCGTCCCCCGCTCCAATCACCTTTCCTTACTTTTCCAACACCACCCGGGTCGCTTTAGCTTCGGCTTGCAGAGCCAGTTCCATTGCCAGAAAACAGTGCGCCTGCGGCATTACGGTTTCAGTACGATTGACGATGTCGTTCACGAACAGTTCGCCGTAACGCAACGGTGTGTCTTTGCTCTCGACGTACTGCACGCCTTTCTTATCAACTAGAAATAAATGGCTCGCGCCCGGACGCCCTGCGATGTCTACGTTTTTGCGGACTTCGATGTAACCTTCCGTTCCCAACACCGTCAGCCGCGTGTCGCCCCACGTAGGCAAGCCATCCGGCGTCAGCCAATCAATGCGCGCGTAACCCATTCCGCCATTGCCGCGCATCATCACGTCGCCGAAATCTTCCAGCCCCGGATGTTGCGGATGATGAAAGTTGCCAACCTGTGAAGCCACAACTTCGGCTTTCGTTGAACCGGTGAAATATAAAAACTGATCGTATTGATGCGCCGCGATGTCGCACAAAATGCCGCCGTATTTTTCCTTCACAAAAAACCAGTCAGGCCGCGTAGGCAAATTCGTGCGATGCGGGCCGAGACCTACGGTTTGAATGACTTTGCCGATGGCTCCGGCTTTGACTAACTCTCCCGCTTTTGTGGTGGCTGCATTCTCAAAGCGTTCGCCGAACATGATCGAAAAGATGCGATGGGTTTGTTGCTGCACGCGACGGACTTCGGCTAGTTGCGCCAGCGTCGTCATGCCAGGCTTATCTGACATCACGTCTTTGCCGTGCCGCATGGCTTCAATCGCCAGACCCGCGCGTTCGTTCATAATCGCAGCCGTCACGATAAGTTGAAGCGATTTATCTTCCAGCACTTCTTTCGCACTACGCGCGACTTTGGCTTGCGGAAACCGCTTCTGAAAATCCGCCAGCAGGTCAGGCTCTTTGGCGTAAACCCACGCGAGTTCCCCGCCCGCTTTCAATACGAGGCTGGTTTGCGAGTTGATGTGTCCGTGATTGAGTCCGATCACGCCAAAACGGATGCGCGGCTTTTGCATAATGTTTTCCTGTTTTGCAGATGTTGTTTTCGGCAAGAACTTTGCCGCCGACGTTATCGGCGACTTTCGACTGAGGGTCAAACGTTCTGGGGCGTTCTGGGGCGTTCTGGGGCGTTCTGGAACGCTTTGGGGCAGAAACGAAAAGGCCGCTACCAGACAATGATGGTGCGGCCTCTTCAAGTCAGTATTTGTGATGCGATCAAATCTATTGCTCCTGCGGTTGAATGAATAAGGCGGCGAAAGCGGCACGCGGATCAACTCGTTGATTACGTCTGGAATCCATCCAGTTATTGACGGCTTCCATAGTCTTTCTTACCACCGGTTTGGTTTTGATTGGGGTCTTTCTTGGTTGAATAACTTCTGTGATTTGGTCTCGTTTAATCAGTTTCGCTTTGTTCATAACATTTCCTCTCTCAATCTCCATTACGTTCGTTTTATCTCAGGATGCCTGTGGGATATTCCTAACTTCCCACGCTTTTTGTTGAGCAATCACTGTGCCGCGTCTTGCACGTTGGCGGCATCCGGTTGTTCCTGAATCATCGGCTCGAATTGCAATACGACGAAAAGAAATTTTTGGATGAGGAAAATTTAGTGTGTAAATTTTGCAGGGAATGAAGATGCAACCCGTTCTTGAAATCGCGGCATCAGAAGCCGCGAACTCGCAAGTAATTTTTCCAGAAGTGAAAAATAGTTTTGCAATCTGGGTTGGCTGTGCTAGATTGCGATTGAAGCTAAGCCTAGCCAATTGATTCGTTACCCCGACAGACCTTCTGCCTCTTCCCCAGGCTAGAAAGACAAAGGTCGAGAGAACAAGCCGACTCGAAGGCAACAACTGGTTACCTAACAAGAAACTTCACGAACCTGAACACGGTTTTCGCCGCGATTTGGGGACTGTTCAGCATAGTCCGCAAGGGCTACATCAAAAACAACAAACATGAATATTGAAATGGATAAGGTGATGAATATGAGTAAAGCCAAATTGATTAAGAAAGATTCGCCATTGCAGGAAGAACTGAGAATGCGCCGCAAAACGCGCCGTCAACGCGTGCCGAAAGCGCCGCCTACGCGCAATGCCATTCAGATGACGACGGAATGGTTGAAGACCAAACGGGCTGAAACGGTAAATGCCCGTGACGCTTTTGCCGCACTTTTTGTCGAAGCTGATCCGCAATCGGCGTAAAAATGTACGTTCCCACTTGATTGTTGCTACCCCCAACTTGGTGACGACGTTTTCAGCACGCACCGGCTCTTAATGGGATAAGGCGCGATAAGAAAGCCAGCAACCCGACTCCTCCAACTGACGCTTATCGCCAATCACGCCGCCTACCCATCCGGTCACACGGCAGCACGAACTACCCAATCGGTTACTAACCAAATTGGTATACGCCCATCAGAGGCGACGTGTATCCAATGAGCGCGCATCCGCTTCACACCATTCGCCTGGTAATAGGTCGGCAAGTTCCCACTCTCCGATTTTTACTCGTACTAATCGCAAGGTCGGATGACCAATGGCGGCTGTCATGCGCCGCACTTGCCGATTGCGTCCCTCGCTGATGGTGAGTTTTATCCATGCGGTAGGTATAGTTTTGCGCGCGCGAATCGGCGGATGACGTTCCCACAACAAGGGATCGTCAATTAGTTCAACTTGGGCCGGGCGTGTCGGGCCATCGCCTAACAGGACGCCTTCGCGCAGTCGCTGCAAAGTAGCCTCATCAGGAAGGTGTTCGACTTGGGCAAGATAGGTTTTCGGCAGTTTGTAACGCGGGTCGCTAATGCGGTGTTGCAGCTTGCCATCGTCGGTGAGCAGCAGCAGGCCTTCGCTGTCGTAATCTAACCGTCCGGCGGGATAAACGCGCGGTACGTTGACGTAATCGGCCAGCGTTTGTTTATCGGCTTCAGGCGTGAACTGGCAGAGTACGTTGAACGGTTTATTGA